>NZ_JBRJXU010000009.1:0-100439 GCF_057467645.1 Zarconia sp. | reverse complement strand
CGGTTAGCAAGCAAGGAATCATCAACACGCCGAACCAACCGACGTAAATCCGGTTTTCGGTGGAGGTGATCCAGTTGCAGAACCGATCCCACACGGAAGCGCTTTCGCGCTGCTGAATGGTGGTGGTCATGATTGCAGGATGATTGCTATGTAGTTTTCAAGGTTCGTTAAGAACAGAGGTAGAAGCAATAAATAAATAAATCTGTTTCCGACCTCATATCTTTACATTAACACAAATATTTCGAGTTGTAAAGTATTTCAACATTTGGCCGGCAAATCTCATCTGGCTCTCTCTGGCTCCGATTTAGCCGGGAGGCCAGGTCATCGATCGTCCGCCGAGCAGGTGGAAGTGCATGTGATAAACGCTCTGTCCGCCCTCTTCACCGGTATTGAGCACCACTCGATACCCATTGCTCAAGCCTTCTTGCACGGCAACCTGCTGGAGAACGATTAATAGATGTCCGAGTAAATCTCGATCGTTCTCTGAAGCCGTGGCGAGGTTGACAATGGGCTTTTTGGGGATGACGAGAATATGAACCGGGGCTTGGGGAGATACGTCTCGAAAGGCAAGTGCCAAGTCATCTTCGTAAACAATATCCGCCGGAATTTCTTTGCGAATAATTTTACTAAAAATTGTTTCTGTTTCGCTCACGATCTTTCAATTTATAATAATTTAAGTACGACAATCGACTCAACCTTCTTTTCAACTCCAAGCGCGACGGTCGCAGCCTTTGAAAACCAACGGAGATAGGAGCCACAGACCTGAGACTCGCGCTTTGGGAACGCACTGATAAAATAGTCAAATTGCAGGGGTTGAATAGCAGGTTCGACTGCACGATTTTTGGCATTCTCGTCTGCTCGGATTGGCAGACGATCTTCAAAAAGTTTACAGCACTCGTCGGAACATATGAATAATTGCATCTTAGTCGCTCAAATCCTTCAAGATCCCCAACTGCGATACACCAGCGATACTCAAATTGAAATTGCGGAAATGCTGGTTCAGTTCGAAGGAACGCGGGAGGGAGAGCCGCCCTCTCGCTTGAAGGTGGTGGCGTGGCGAAATCTGGCTCTTGAGGTTCAAAAACGCTTCCGCCAGGGCGATCGCGTTGCCATCGAAGGGCGTTTGAGCATGAGTACCATCGATCGTCCCGAAGGTTTCAAGGAAAAGCGGGCGGAATTGGTCGCCCAGAGAATTTTTGCCTGGGGCAGCAACGAAGCGCCTTTGAGCAACGAGCCAGCGATGGGAGCCACGGCACCGGCTCCAGTTTCTGCCCCCGCACCCGCCGCCTACGCACCGGCTCCAGCCTCTGTGGGTGTGGCTGCCACTCCAGCGCCTCCCGTTGCTGCGCCCGTACCGCAAGTGCCGACCGCCCCCCCCGCACCACCGATGACCCCTCCACCCCCCAACGAACCATTAGAAGACGATATCCCGTTTTAGCCAGCGAATCGGGCTAGTTTCTTTAGCGCTGGGTTCGTGAGGTTGGCATGGATTATTTGCGAGCCTGTAACACCTCCAAATCTTGACGAATCCGGCGAATGCCCCCTTCGTTGTTACCTTCGGCGTAAAGTTCTCCAGCTTTCACTAAGTTTTCGACAGCCTCGCGATCTTGGTATAGGTTGGCAAATGCTAACCCTCGATTGTGGTAGGCTTCGGCGAGAGAGCCCATTCCCTCGATGCAAGTACTAAAATCTTCGATGGCTTGACGGTACTTCTGCTGTTTGTAAGCATTCATCCCCCGATCGAACTGGCTGACGACGGTAGCATCGATGGTATCTCCTGGAGAACTGTCTTCTCGATCTCGAACGGGCAGGGGATCGGGAAACAGAATCGAAGTACTCCCCGAACCGACATATGCCCAAGTCATCGTTCCAACTCCGATGCCCAGCACCAAAAGCAAGACGATCGAGCCAATAAGAATATCTGCGATCTCCATAATTGTTGAGGAAAAATTCCGTGCGCGTTCGAGTATAGCGCGAGCTGCGATCGCACTTCGATCGGCTCGGGCAACGATCGCATCAAATACCGATGAGGATAAAAACTTTGTGCAGAAAAATCGATCGGCCAGTCTCTTCGTTACTTCAGTTCGCTGGAAACAGATTGAAAATCGATCGAAAATCTCGATTTAAATAACGCTCGATCGAAATGAAGAGATGTAATGAGTTGAAAGGCGATTCCTTTCCTTTATGATGAGTCGTTATCGTTATAGAGCCATAAAGTAAAGTAGGGCAGACGCTAAGCAGCTTTTCTCAAAACCCCAATGGGGACAGAGATATAATGCTGCCAAACGAGCTACCCTGCAACTCATTGACTGTTACCCCTACACCCAATTTGTTAACCCAAAAATAGGGAACTAAAAAAGGGTGCAGATTACCGAGAGTGTAGAAAACGACATATAGTCGTTTCTGGGCCTATGCGAGATTCAAATGAACAAGAAATGCAACCCTGATGGCTCTCAGGAGTCTTAACTCCGTAAACTCACTTAGAGTATAGCATCACTTTCGAGAAATATGCAAGCTTTTTTCGGTGTTTTTACGTAAATCGCTTCAAAGCGCTGTGGTGAGGGTCGATCGAGCGCAATAAATACCTAGTATTTCATACCTCGTTCCCTTTTTAACACTCGAGGATACAAAATGTAGAAGAATTGTGGAGATTTCCGAGTCAAACCACCGATCGGACTTCGCGCGCGCAGGTCTTGGGGCATGAGGCAAGTGTTTCAAACACAAGCGGGCTGGGGACGTGCGAGACTTTATCCCATTGCTAAATCTGTAACGAGACGGCTTTTTTCTCAAAAAGTTTGCCAACCGCGATCGACCCGTGCTACGATAAGAAGTCGTTGCGGACGCATAGCTCAGTTGGTTAGAGCACTACGTTGACATCGTAGGGGTCACTGGTTCGAGTCCAGTTGTGTCCATTTAAATCTCAGGCAAAACAAACCCAGGTAAATGTGACTTTACCCATAAGCCTGCCGTCTTGGTAAGGTTATGCTTCCATTTAAGGCTGGCAAAGTTATGATTCTAGCCCAAGTTCGCACCTAGCAGCATGCAAGCAATCCCTAACACGCCGATAACGGAAAAATCCAGGATGGGACATTAAGCGTGAAACGCGAGCCTCGCTAGG
Organism: Zarconia sp.; assembly: GCF_057467645.1. Classification (NCBI taxonomy): domain Bacteria; kingdom Bacillati; phylum Cyanobacteriota; class Cyanophyceae; order Oscillatoriales; genus Zarconia; species Zarconia sp. The sequence continues at coordinate 97,321 of NZ_JBRJXU010000009.1, read as the reverse complement.
ATATTGTCTTTGGGCATATAGGGTAAGAACGGCCTGTCGAATTTCCGTGCAGCAATCTTGAATCGTTTGCTCCAAATTTGATTTTTGCCAATTGCGGCGTTTAAGCACAACAGCACGGCATAGATCGGGAAAATGCTTGGAAATCAGTCTGCGATCGCAACCGAGGCTCTCCGAAATTTGTTTAATAGTCGGAACATCACTTTCCGGTTGAGCTAGGGCGTTGAGCAATGCTTGCTGTACCCGCCAAGAATCAAAGCTTCTCGGGGATAAACGCTTAGGTTTTGCGTGACCGGGGAGAGCTTGGCAGGATATCGTTTTTAAACTCGAAAGTTCAATTTTCTGAGTCACTAAATCAAACAGAGATGTATTGAGTCTCCAAGCAATCTCTAACAAGGAGTCTATCGTAGGGAAGGATTTCCCGGTATACCAACCCCAAAAAGTATTTTTCGGGATTCCAAGAGAGGAAGCCAAGGCAGCCATATTACCATCTGTGAGGATATCTACTGCCAGAACAAGGTTATCCCGAACGATGCTTTTAGATGGTAAAGAATTAAGAACTGGAGATTGAGCTAGCAAATATCCGAAGGAATTAGCTGTCCAGGAATATTTTTCTAATTCGTTTTCTGAATAGCGCTGAATTCCTCCTTGATTCAGGGTGATCTGCGATAAATCCACAAGGAGCTGGTGACATTCAGAGCAAAATCCAGAACGCGAACGCCAACTGAGAAAAAATAGACGTTGCTGACAGTGGGGGCATTGTTCTAGCAAGGTTACACGATGTCTTGGGCAAACCTTGACAGTCTTAATCGACCAAAGCAAAGGCTCATAAATCACACTGCCTGATTCTAGCCATTCATGATAGCAGGCGGAACACCAAGCTTTATGGGTACGTAGCAACCCCTGCCAAGCAAAAACCTTAGACCATGTGAGTAGTGTGAGAAGTCGTAAATTCTGGGAGCAAGTCAGAACTTCAACTGCATCAACAAAGTCTTGAGCAATATCTCCACTTCCATTAATGGTGTTAGCGCGCTTGAATTTCTTTGAGCATTCTTTGACATTGGGAAACTGACCAAGCCCGTCTTTTGAGGTGTTTCAGGGTTACGGTAGTAGCTTCCTCATCTAAAACATCTTTCAGGGCGCGGGTAAGCCAGTTTTTAAGAATTCCCACACAACCAAGAGTCCGTTCATAGAAATACTCCCAGTGAGGAACTAAATCTGGTGTTTCGTGAAGTGGCATTTGGCATTGAAAAGTGAGTAATATACTCTTAAAGGCTTGAACATCATCAGATTCATGAATTTGATAGCGAGGGAAATGAATATCAACACTGCGGCGAGATAATTGACCACTCAGATTACGGAAAGTTAACAGTTCGTACGTTCCTAATAAACAATGTAGGATACCTGTCATATTAGCCAAAGACTTGAGGCAATCCAATTGGTCTTGAAGCTTATGTCCACTAGACATTTTGCCTAAGTGTTGCCCCTCATCAATGAAGAAGACATCAGGATGGCGATGACGAAGCGTACTTTCAAGAGCGCGACGCAGCGCAGGTGCAACAACTTTGGACTCAATGACGATATGACCCAAAGTATCTTGATAGATGCCTCTCACTCCGTAGTCAAATTTTTGTTCGATCGACGGTTCTTCTAGTGCGATAAGCGCGCGGGTATAGTAGTCTTTCCAGTTAAAATTTCTTGATTCTGGTGCTACAGCTTCAATACCTACGACGGGAATACGCCCACGGTCTTTTCCTAACTGAGGTAATGCTTGCTCAATCAGCTTTTGCTCTACTCTCTTACGAAGAGTGGTTTTACCAACTCCACTTGCACCATAAACAAAAATGAAGGATGCTCCTGCGGGTTCTGCTATAGTTCGCATGAGTACTTCATACACTTCACGAAGTTTGGGATGGGCAACAGTAAAAGACTCAAAATAAGCTAATCTATCACTGATAGGAGATTTGAGGAGTTCGATCGGGAAAATAAAAGTATTACTCGTATTACTCATGGTTAAAACTCCTCATAGACAACAAGTTGCTCTGGTGAATTATGTCTAGGTTGTTGTCGTTCAGAGTCGCTCTGGTTATCAGTTTTAGTAGGGTCAAGATTTTGGAATTGATTGAGAACTGTTTTTGAGCTTGACTTTCCTCCTTCAATTAATTGAAAAATATCTGCTGATTCCGTGTCATGTAATCGCTGTTCGAGTAAAATTTCCTCTGCTTCCACAGAGGCGAGGAAATCTGCTAGCTTTTTTGCAGAAATTTTTGATTGCTTATTTTTCCTATAACGGTTACGCAATTCGCTAGTAGCTAGCTTTAATTCTTTCTCAGAACGCCCTTGAAATTCAGCATAGTATTGAGAAATACACTCTACCCATTGACCTTGAACAAAAGCGTAGGCAATTCCAGCATTAAAAGGATCGTATCTCACCGGAACAGAAGTATTTTCCACATCTGGGTTTCTAAACAGATTAGACCAGTAGTAGATATAGTTTATTTTCACTCCTCGACTGGCTTGTACTTTAGCTTTCCCACTACTTGTTGTGGGGAAAGTGAGGATCTTAAAGTTCTCATCATAGGGAATTAAACGGTGAGTTCTTCCACCACTCTGTATAACTCCTGCGGTAAAAGCGTCTCGTGGCGTTTGTCCTAATGCTGGATGATCTTCCGTATCGTAAACGTCATAAGCCCATTGAAAAAGATATTCGCACAAGATTTCTAATGTCCACACTGCCTGATTTTTAGGATTGACTGATTTAGTCACCTGTCTAACATTACGGGTGATTTGGGTATTCCCCATCAGATTGTGAATGAATTGTGTATTGCTCGTTCCGAATAACCGTTCACAAACCGAGCCAAATCTCCCTTTAGCTGCTGGACGGTGCTTTTTGGTGCATTCAAAGGTTGCCAATAATGTCTCAAAATAAGTACTGTGAAACTCTGCACCGTTATCCACAACAATCGTCTGTGGTAAACGTCCGTAGCGTTGCACGCAGAGTCTCAGTACCATCAAACAGGAACGATAAGAAGGCGAGTCAAAAGTGAGATATATCGCAAGGAAACGTCGGGAATAAGCATCAATTAAAAAGGTCGCCCAAGGTCTTCCTAATAGACGACCAGTACGAGAACAAACCAGCTCTACGTCCATCTGAGTATGGTCAATATGACCAATCTCAAAGGGGCGATCGCCATGTCTCGGGGTTGTTCTCTTCAGTTCCCAGTAAAAGGTGCTTTGTTGGTATGCAGCTCTGCGACCCTTGCGTTTCAAGGTTTGTTTGTACCCAGAGCGTCTCTTGATTTCTTTGCTGAAAGTTTTATAACTCGGGGCGATGATACCTTTCCGTTCGCAAGCGTCTACCAAAGAGCAATACACTGACCATTTGGTTTTCTGTTTGAGATTTTCGTAGTCCTCCGTAATGAACTGTTCCATCATTTCCAGCGTTGCGTCAGGTAGCTTGCGCTGACGATTACCTTTTGCTTGACGATGAGATAATAAGCCCAGGTAACCACAGCTATATTTTTGTTGTGCTGCCAGATACTTAGCTTTCCAATCCCTGATTGTACGGGCTGAAGTGGTTTCCTTGTCTCGCGTCTGTCCTTCTAAGTAAGGCTTGATAATTTCATAGCGGCGGAGAGCTTCTGTTTGGTCTTCGGGGCTAGCTTGATAAAATCTGTCCCAGGCTTCCGTGGTAACGATGCTTGAAGTTTTCAGTTCTGTGCTAATGATTTTGCCTTGCCTCACCAAAGCCTCAAACTCGTGTCGTTTTAGCTCAATTAACTCTTCCTGTTCCCCTCGCAGGACAATTTCTGTGGTTCCTACATGAATAATCATCCAAGTTTTCCCATCCCAAGTAATTGATGTTCCCATCGTTAAATTCACTACAGGAGAAACCATTGCTTCTGTAGAAGGGGTAGAACTTACCATCAGGGAATAAGCTTTTGCCGTTTGGCTATTGGGGAAGATAGAACATTGATTGGGTTCAGCTAAAAGGCTATTGCTTAGATCGACATAAATTTGTTCCTTGGCAACGAGGATGTAGATGTAGTCGGCAGTGAAAGAATTTAACAATTCAGTCAACTTTATTCCCGGTCTTTCGGAGATAGCTTTAAGAATTCTGTCTAATTGGTATTTATCTACTTGTAGAGATTCTTCTCGGAGATAATCTTCCAAGAACACTAGATTCCGTTGCAGATTCCAATTAATCTCAGCGTCAGAACGTAAGTGGTAATAGAGTCCAAATTTACTTGCGTAATTCTCTCCTGGCGGGCAGTACCATCTTTTATTTTCAGAAAGAATGTAGCGATGGGGACTCTTTTTGGCAAGTTTTTCAAGTTGTTCTTCGGGTTTACATTCTTCCCAACCCGCAGAGCCTTGTCGAAGAACAAAGAAGTCAGGAGTGTGCAATACACCTAATTTCCGATCGTTCTTACTTTGATAATCGAGCTTAATTGACGGTGGTTGATCGTAGAACTCTAAAACATTTTTATCATGTTCGAGTTGAAAGATAAAAGGGAGTTCAACTTTGTGAGATTCAAACTGGATAGTTACTCCCATCTTACGGCTGGGATAACGACCAAAAACATTTTGACTCCCACCACTCACACTACGAGATGGTTCTGAAGAGCGAATCCGTTCTATGACTTCCTGGGTTTGATGAGATATACCAAGATTCTTACACCAAGCATCAAACTCCGTTCTTGATAGCATCAGAATTTTCCTCCTGATTGTTGTCTGAAACCGGACTAAAGAGTGTCAATTTGCCCTTCTTGTCTCCAGTTCGCTGCCAAGCTATATGATCTGGATCTCGCTGTTTTGACCATTTTGGAAATTGCTTTGGCTGGTTGTACATCACGTTCAAGACTGTTTGTGGCTTAAGTCCTAAGCGTTCTGCAAGCTTTTCAACATTTAATGGATTATTATAAGAATTCAGTTTTTGCAGTCCCTCGGTTTGAACCTCTGGTATATTCGTCACTTCTGCTGAGAAGTCCGAATCCTGGCTTGTATCTTCTGGATGCATGTCATTAGTTTCAGCAGAAATTTCAGCCTCATGCTCGTCCACTGATTTTTCTGGCTGTTCTGTGAGAGGTTCTAACCCTTGTCTCAAATGCTCAACTAACTCTTTGAGTTTCTCCCCTTGATAGAACTTAAGTAGTTTCTCTGCTGCTTTCTTGGGATGATCCATCCGCACGGACTTAGAACGGTCTTTAATCCCCAACAGGTCTTTAACAAAGTGATTTAGCTCTCGACTATAGGCAGGTTCCTTATCCTCGTCTTCAGGAATTGGATTAGTATTTATATACTGTCTGAGTCGGATACCGATTAAGTCTCGCTTATCGACATACTCCCGCTCTTCGGCGGTAAGATTCTCAGGATCTCTGATGTCGCAACCTAATCGAGCAGCAACATCTATGGAGATTAATCCTCTATCAAGTAAGTCCCCGATCTCTGGAATGGCTTCTGCTGCTCGGTTTGCAGCCCGGATACGTTTTTGTTGTGCAGATTTTAGGGCATTTCCTAACTTCGGATAGTCGCTATCCGAAGTTAAAGCATCAAGATCCGTGCGTTCTCCCTGGTGAGACTCATAAATAACTGCCCGAAATTTCCTCTGCACCTCCAAATCTGCTTGTAATACCCTGTCTAACGTTCCCACGCTAGTTTCCAAGCCATTAGGACGTTTTGCAGTGATATAAGATCGAAAGTTCTCAGAATCAGTCCCTTTGGTGTAGCGACAATAAAAGGGAGTTACCACCCCCTTCGCGACATATAGACATTCCCAGGACTTATTCTCAATGATTTCATTGATAAACTGAGGAATTTTGTCAACAAATGCTAAATCTTTACCAATGCCAGAAGCTATGCCGTCAGAGACAAAAAAAGCCCTCACTGCATTGTCATGTTCTTCGTTAGGCAATCGGTCTTTTTCTGAAGTGACCTTCTCGATTATTGCTGTTTCAGGTAACTTACCTTGAGTGGGGTCAATTGTTTTGAATTGTCCTTCCATTACAAATCCTCTGTACCTTTAAGTTGGGCAGCATGAGCAATGCGATCGCAAAGCCATAGATAGATTTTCTCCCACCCTTCATGACCAATAAAGCCATCTAATGGTAATCCATTTCTCTGTTTGGCTTTGTTGTGGATTTTTCCGACTTCTTCCTCTTTGCCTTTCTCACTATCATTGGGGTGTAAAAGGCAAGCTAATCGGAAAACCTTTTTGTTAGCTTCCTTTCGAGCATATTGAGCTTTTTGATCCGGTAACCAACTTGAATATTCAGAAGGAAATCCTTGAGGAACATCTTTTGTAGAGGGAGGACTATGACTACTGCTCGTTTGATTAATGTTTTTTTGATACTCTTGATGCAGTAAATCAAAGATTGCTGGTTCCTGCTGAAGCATTTGTGCTAAATGAGCTGGAGTTTTTCCCCAATGTTTCCAAATCTCTTTGTTCGCTACTGCCCATTCTGCAACATTAGTATATTTATCAGAAATTTCCTCGCCCTCTACAATCTGCATGGCCAACTTCCCAGTAGAAGCGAGTGGTTCAAATGAAGAGGGGAGTGTTTCTCTGTCTTTGTCTACCTCATTATCACTATTCTCATCCCTCAATTTTTCGTCCTCTCTTTCCCGAATCACATGAGCAACTTCATTCATCACGCTTATTGCCAAATCAATGAGTGTGGGGTGTGCAGGAATAAGCGTTTCCACCGCTTCTGGTGAATCTTCTGGAAATTTGCGTAACAAACGCCCCAAATCTTGCATAAAAGATAGAGGGGCGCGAATATTAGTAGCATGGATGCGATATTTGAGGCGATGAATTGAAACGCCTTCACCCAACATTCCCACGCCAACTATCCACGATCTTGCTGTTGTACCTATTTCTGCTGCGAATTGTTCAATACGTTCGCTAGAGTTCTGATTCGAGGAAAAACTAGAGTTTGGGTTGGGGTCATCATCTTTGGAAACAACAACTAAGGCTTCTTCGCCAGTAAGACGACTAATGCGCTCTTTCATCTGGCGAGCAGCTTGAATTGTCGGAACACGAATGTAGGTTGCACACTCTGGTAGTCCTTTAGCACGATCTCGCTTCATGCGCTCATGTGCCCATTCAATTGCTGTTCTGACCCAATCACCTTCAACATAAATTGCTGTATTCAGTGCATCTTTCAGCTCATCTTCGTTTTGAGCATTGGTAAAAGTTTTGCCCTCGTAAATAGCACGACCTCGACGATAGGTGAATTCTCCAGCCATTGTCACAAATGAGAAAGGAGGAATGATTTCCTCATTTAAAGCGTCCGCTAAGGTGTATCGAAAATCTGGTAGACATTCGTAAACATTTTCTTCTACAGAAATATAATTCACCCAATTCCCCAAAATTCTATTATTATCAGAGCGGAAAGGGGTTCCAGAAGTCATTAAACGATGAGAGACAACATGGTTCGGGAAAGCCACTTCACAAGCTTGACCAAATGCAAGGTCTGAACTCGCATGATGCACCTCATCAAGAATGACAAATACTTTCCCCGTCAAAGTTTGATTGAAGCTGTGTTTTAAAGACTCAGCATTACCTGATTTGGTAAGCCAGTGATAGCTGATAACAACACCCTGATAACTCTGCTGGAGTAATTCTTCAGGGGTAGGTAGCCTGCGTAATCTTGTATCTGTTCCAGAGTAATAAAGATTGAGTCCAAAAAGATTAGCAGCGTCTTGAGCATATTGTCTTTTTAAATGTTCGGCAGGAACAACGACAACGACAAAACGCCAGTCAAAACCATCTTTGAGAGAGTCATAAGCGTATAAAGCTCCTCCAGTTTTCCCAGATGAGGTGCAAGCCTCTACCAAAAAGTCTTTCTTTGGGTTGGTCTGATACTCCCGGACAAATCGGTCTTGCCAGTCTCTAGGGACAAATTTCTGGGGCATAGTCATCCTCCATTCGTTACAATTGGTTGGTTGTGCATCTCGTTCGTAGTGCAATCGTATCTCGTATCTCAAACATATCACATCTGTATCTCAAAAGTATGGCGAAAACTGGCAAAGGTAAAACCATATCAATACGTTTGTCTCAGTCAATGCTTGAGGCACTTGATGCTCGCGCTGTACTGGATGAGAAAGACAGAACTCAGGTCATCAGGGAAGCGCTCGCTCAGCACTTAGACCTACCAGAAGAATCTGTTGAAGATAAATTGGTCGTGCTCGAAAGAAAACAACATTCTCTCGAGCGACTTCTCAGCAAGCTTCGCCAAGAACTTCAATGTGAAACCCAAAGAACAGATGCGCTAGAAATTCGTCTAGAGGAACTCAGTCGCATCATGTCTGCTTTTTTAGAGCGCGTAAAATAGAATCATCATTGTACCCATGGCAGACTTATGATTCTATTTTAGCCAGAAGGCAATCTTATGGTTCCGATCGCGCTGATATTCCTTAATGAATCTGACGGAATTATCGGTACTACGCGCTAGGGATTGGCAAGCTTATGGTTCAGCTCGCGGCAAAGTTATGGGTAAAGTTACAGTAAAAAGTGGCCACGGATTTTCCAAATCATTGGCCACTTTCGATCGACTTCACAATATTTCTGGTAATCCCACTTCCTTCGGCTGTACGAATCGCCCTTGGAAACTAATTGCTTTATTCTCAAAGGTTCTGACCTGAGCGAGTGCCTTCCGCAGTTTTGCCCGTTCCATGCGGTCTTCTATGCCACCGAGAAGGTATGCTAACAGGAAAGCTGCCAAATCCCGACCCGCAACCCGTACTCGCCGCTTGTTGGGGTCGTACAGCACACCGTACCACAGCGATTCGGGATACTCCATGCCATCAAATCCACCGGCCTTGTCGTAGCGCCGCAACTTCTCGAAGATCGTCTCCAGGGAACACCCAGAACCCGCCACCAAACTGCCCAACGCCTGGGCGACCGAAATTTGCCCCACAGGACGGAATAAGAGATTGCCTCGACCCTCTTCTTCCTCGAAGCTAAACCGACGCAAGGCTGGGGTTTCTTCCCGTTCTAATGCCCGGTAGCTGGGAAGGCTGGCGAATGCATCGAGTAACTCGCCAAATGCGACGACACCCGCTTGTAACTCTTCATCCTCGGGTCGTCGGGGAATCAAACCCTTGCGGCGATCGCCTTTCCAGTGAGGGTACTGGGGTTCGAGATATCGCGCTGCCATTTCTTTGAGGGCTTGCAGGGTGGTTAAGACCGTGGATTTTGCTGCCACCGTCGCGCTATCCCAATTCACGCGCGGATTGCGTCCTTCTTCTTCTCGCAACAGGGGATGGGTGGCGGCCACCTGCCGGGTGACGATCGAAAACCCATCATCTTCATCCAGCAGCGCCAGTTGTCCTTTACTCAGGGGAACCGCCATCAGGTTGACGTGGACGAAAATCGATCGTACCCGCCGTCTGGCCTCTTCTCGGGTTTCTCCAGGCAAGACGGCTGGGATAAATTCAACCCCGATGGTTTCCTGGGCGAGACGTTGCAGGGACTCGGCATCAATGCCGTATTTTTCGACGATATCTGCCAGGGCGATCGGTTTGCCGACGGGTTTTTTAGACTTGTTGTAGGCTTGGAGTTCTCCCGATCGCAGCAACTGCATCAATCCCTGCACCCCCATCAATCGATGCTGTCCGTCTAGGGCGTAGATTTGCACTTCCGGGGAAACCTCCAGCCAACCGATGCGATCGCCGTCGTCTAGAGGCAGAAACTCTGCTGCCGACTGAGTTGCCCGTCCCTCCCAATTCCATTCCGGCGCGTCCGGTTCGTCCACCCAGGCTGGAGAGAGAACCACCAGTAGGGGGGGAAACTTATGGGCGGTTCGAGTGGCGAGGTATTGGGCAAGGGGGGCTTGGCGAGACCAATCCAGGGGACGCTGGACGATGGATTCGAGGGTGTTTGCACTCCGTTCCACGTTCTGGGTTTGGCGATCGAGGTGGGGTTGGAACAGGGGAAGTTCCGAGGCGAAACCCACGCGGAGATCGAGCCATTCTAGGGTGACGGAACTGAGATAGGCTGCGGTTCCCCCCATTTGCGTCGTTTGGACGAAGAGGCGATTTTCGTCGGCTTGGCGCGGGAGAGTAGCAACGGTCGAGCGGGTTTTGGCGTTCATGGATTCGAGTCAAAGCGCTGGCATCCTTGACTATACCCAGATGTGGCCGGGGCGAGGGCAAGTTTTTAAAAACCTTTAGAATCCGAGGTGGCTTTCCCCACATGTCTCTAATCGAATTCGTGTTCGTTGCGGCATATTCATAGTCACTGGGAAAACCTGCAAATTATAGCACTACGCACATACGTTAGGACACTGTCATCTCCGTCTTCCCCTCTGGGTAATGGACCATTTTTCTGAACGTCCTAACCTAAGCGCGTAGCGCTATATCACAAAATTACCCTTCCCTGGGTTTATGGTGTTAGAATCATAGCTTTGATATTAATTTTTATCTAAAAAATTCGTATTTGACTGGGGAGGGTAAGATGAATCAAGAAAATCTTTCAAACCAAAAACAAAAAATCTTCAAATATAAAGCTGTCCGTATCAAACAAACGAATGCAGGAGATTACTTAGTTCTTTTTGCAGCTTCTGCTCTTGAGATTGAAATGTGGGCTGGAGTTCCACAAAAAAAGAAAATTGGTGAGCAAGAAACTACAGGATTTCAGCGTGAAGAAAATAAAAAAAGAATAAAAGAAATAAAAAGCTTTTATCAAAACGAAAAAAATATCATTCAAAATCCACTACTTTGTGCTTTGAGGAATCCTAACCAAGTGAATGTCGATTTTGAAGCCATTCAACCTTTCGAAACAGATACGGTACAATACGGCTGGCTGAAAATATACTCAGAACCTCTTGAAGATTTAAGCTTGCTGGAACTTATCAAAAAAGTGAAAAGTGATTTAGAGATGCGAGTCCCAGACCTTGCTAGTGGTCAAGTTCCAGATAGTGTGATTCGCAATCTAAAACAGCGTGCTAGATTTTCGTATAACTTTTCTAGTAACGATCTAGAAATTGAAGAAGATTTATTAGAAGAAGAAGACTCTAATTCAGAGACTATAGCATCTTCACTGATTGACGAGTCACATATTGTAGATTTCTGGGAGGAAATAGCAGCTTATAGTGCCATTTTAGAAGACATAAAAAATGATTTTAATGACGATCGATTTTTAGATTATTCCAAAGAAGCTTTAATTTCTTTCCTGCAACCTGTAGTCGTGGTAGATGGACAACACAGATTACGTGCTGCGATCGCATCGGCAAAAGAAATTGTAAGAGAAGATCCCTATAGGGAAAGTTTGGAGAATGAAATTATCAAGAATGATTTAGCTTCAGAAGAGGCTGAGCAAAAGATAGAAGCTGAAGCAGCTCGTCAGCTTCCAGTCTCTCTGCTAATGAATACCGATCCCGCCGAACATGTTTTTCAGTTTGTTGTGGTCAATCAGAAAGCCACACCAATTAAGCCTGCATTGTTAGGAACAATTGTATCGACAAGCTTATCCGATCGAGAACTAGAAAGAGTTGCCGATAGATTAGAATCGGCGGGAATTAATTTAGAAGAATCGAGAGCTGTAACTTTCCTGACACGATATACAAACAGTCCATTTTTCAACTTAGTTGAGAGAGGATTGACCTCAGACACAAAAGATCGTCTCAAATGGAATGTTTTAGCCTCTATTGTCAAAATTTTCAGAGATTTAAAGGGAGGAAAACTTTTTCACGATAATGTAGACTATGCTGATACATGGCGGCGTAAGCATTTGGAGAAGTCCAAAATTCTGACTGGCTGGAGTGACATAGAAGGCTGCGACAGTGAATTTGACTACTGGCATAAGCGGGACGGTGTTTGGCGAGATGTCTTTATTTCGTTCTGGACTGTTGTTAGGGATAAATTTTCCGATCCTGATAATGATGATGCATGGCATTATTGGGGAAATCCAAAGAAATCAAATATTTTCAACCAGACTTCATTAAAAATTATGTCTTCAGATTTTTTTCAATATTTATGTGAACGCAGAATAGGCATCGATAGTATTGAGAAAATTCCTGTATTAGTTAGTGAATGGTTAGAAGATGTAAATACGGATTATTTCAATCGAGACTGGAATTTGCATGGCGTCAAAAAAGATGTGCCTGGAATTCGTAAGCGGTGGTCAAAGCTGTGGGTCGAATATAGAAAAGATCCACAAAGACTACCAAAATCAACCTTATATCGAGATCCATTAGGCTAGGTAAGCTGAGTATATATATGGAAATTGAAGAAATATACTCTTTTTTAAATACCACAGCTGATAAACACACAGCTTGTTGGAATCTAGAGCAGCTCAGTAAAATAGCTAATCAGAGATTTCCTGACTTTATAATGGGGAATCGTAGTACTTTAATAAGAGCTGATACCCATTTACTTTGGACGGAGTGGTTTCTTGATTCAATTTGCGATCCAGAGATTTTTTCTACCAACGAAGATTCAAGTTATGCTCTAATACTTGAGATAGTCAAAGAACGAATATCAACAATTTTTTTCGATATATCTAAGAATCATCGTCAAGAATTAATTAGAGATATTGCAAGATTAATAGACAAAAAAGTTCAACTTCGTAAAAATCGAGAAAGATCTACTTTAAGTAGAGATGAAAAGAAAGAATTATGGGATCTCTCTGGACCAGATCAAAGGTGTTGGATTTGTGGATATAAGTTTACAAATTGGGCAGAACATAAGTTCTTAGGCTCTAAAGGAAATATCACAGTTCCACCTTTACCTAAATTTGTTGATTATATGACTTTCCATGGTTTAAAAGCACGAGATATTGTTATAGATATCGATCATGCTATTCCATTTTCTCAAGGTGGTCGTGACGGAGACAATCTTCGACTAGCTTGTGGGTGGTGTAACTCTCGTAAAAGTAATCGTATATCTTTATATGATGTTTCTGCCAAGCCTCGCACTGTAAAACATCCAAAACTAGGGAGCAAGAGTATACCTCAACCTTTTTGGGTTGTTCGACTTTTATCTGTACGTAGATGCTGCGAACACGAAGAGGGTTGCGATCGAGTCGTTGAAAACTCACAGTTAACCGTTGTGCCAAAGCATCCTCAAGGTGCAATGAATCCAAGTAATGTTAAAGTAACCTGTCTAGACCACGATCCGTTAGGTTCGGATCGCTTTGTAAGTCGGCAAGTCGCAGAAAGGATGCAGACATAGGAAAAGCTATGGCTACAACACAAGTAACGTTAAATACTCAAGAGAAGCGACCTCTCGCAGAACTTCTTGACTCTATTGAGTTTTTAAAAAGAGAAATCAAAGAGCTTTACTGTTTAGATGAAGTGCCATGGGTAATTGGATACTCAGGTGGAAAAGATAGTACGACAGTTCTTCAGCTTATTTGGAATGCAGTTGCCGAACTTCCAGAAGATAAGCGAACGAAAATTATACATGTAATAACAACGGATACTCTTGTAGAAAACCCAATAGTCTCAACTTGGGTCAATAATTCGTTGAAGCAGATGAAGCTGGCTGCTCAAAAGCAAGAAATCCCCATCGAAACACATTTACTACATCCAGAAATCAAAAATACCTTCTGGGTGAATCTTATGGGTAAAGGATATCCTGCACCGCGCGTTCGCTTTCGTTGGTGTACGGAACGCCTAAAGATTAAGCCAGCTAACCATTTTATTCGTAGTATGGTTCGAGATAATGGTGAAGTAATCTTAGTGTTGGGAATGCGTAAGGCGGAAAGTACCAAACGTGCCATAGTTATGGCAAAACATGAGGTAAAAAGAGTTCGAGATCGCCTCAGTCCCAGGTCTAGTCTAATTAACTCTTTAGTGTATACGCCAATCGAAGACTGGCGCGATGACGAAGTGTGGCTATATCTAAATCAGTACGAAAACCCATGGGGACAAAGCAATAAAGACCTCTTCACCATGTATCGGGGGGCAACTGCCGATAACGAATGTCCCCTCGTTGTGGATACCTCTACCCCCAGTTGCGGTGACTCTCGCTTCGGTTGTTGGGTTTGCACGATGGTGAGTCAAGATAAATCCATGGAGGCGATGATTCAGAACGACGAAGAGAAAGAATGGATGCAGCCGCTACTGGATATTCGCAACGAACTCGATAAAAAAGACGATCGCGATCGCCGGGATTTTCGTCGAATATATGGTAGAGTCGAACTCTTCGAGCGGGATGTGGATGGCGAAAAAGAAGTCAAAACCATTCCCGGTCCCTATACTAAAGAGTGGCGGGAACGATGGCTGACGAAAGTCCTCGAAGCGCAAACCCATATCCGCAAAACCGGACCGGAAATGGTGCGGGATCTTGTCTTAATTACTCCGGAAGAACTCAGCGAGATTCGCCGAATTTGGCTGGAAGAAAAACACGAATTTGATGATAGTTTACCGAGGATTTATCGAGAGGTGACCGGAGTTCCTTTTATCGATCCCCGTCCCGGCGCGGGAACTACCTTGCTCGGACTCGACGAGTGGAATGTCTTAGAAGAAATTAGCGATGGGGATGCCATGCATCTGGAGTTGATGGCAAAACTGCTGGATACGGAACGGCAATATCAAACTAAATCTCGTCGGGTGGGAATTTACGAAGAACTGGAAAAGTGTTTTAAAACCAGTTCTCATTCCCAGGAAGAAGCGATTCAAAATGCTCGCGATAAACGAGATTTGAAGAAAGCGGTGGAAGATGGCGATGTAGATACGGTGAAACAGTTAAGTTGGGCAAATTTAAAGTTTGGTTCGGAGGATGGAGATTCGGAAGAAGAATAATCGATCGCAGTTTCTCCCACTCATAAAAGACGTATACCCAAAATTCCCTCAGAATAGAACTTGAAACTCCTCGAACTTCACCTGGAAAATTTTGGTCCCTATGCCGGGAAGCAGGTCATCAATTTACGCCCGCAAACCGATCCGCAAACCCAACCGATTATCTTATTTGGCGGCATGAACGGTGGTGGAAAAACCACCCTAATGGATGCCATTCGTCTCGCCTTATACGGCGCTCGCGCTCAATGTTCGACTCGGGGAACTCTAGGGTATGCTGACTTTTTAACCCAATGCGTTAATCGCCGTACCAAACCGAACGAACAAACGCGCGTCGAACTTTCATTCGAGCATATTGTTTCGGATAGACTCGTAGAATATCGTATTGTTCGGAGTTGGTATCGCAATCCGAAAGATGGGAAAGATACATTAGGAATTTTGGAGACAGGTTTTCACGGTGAGTGGACAGAAGATGCTTTAACAAAAAATTGGGATGAGTATATCGAAAATTTGCTCCCTTTAGGAATTTCGAACTTATTTCTATTTGACGGCGAACAAGTTAAAGAACTTGCCGAACTCGAAACGCCACCGCCACTCGTCTACGAAGCGATTCAATCTTTACTGGGATTGGAGTTAGCCAAGCGCTTATCAGCAGATTTAGACATTTTAGTGCAGCGCAAGCGAAAAGAACTTGCTAGCACCCAGCAACTAGCTAGTATTGAAGAGATTGAAGCTAAATTAAAACAACAAGAACGAGAGTTGCAAGAGGTCACGAAAAAACTAGAAAAGCTTGAACCCAAACTCGATCGCGCCGAACAAAAAGCCAAGCGAACCGCCGATAAATTCCTCTCAGAAGGAGGGAAAATAGCTGCCGAACGCGCCCAACTCGATCTCGAACTCAAAACCGCTCAAGATAATACCGCTCTCATGCGCCACAATCTGCGGGAACTCGCAGCCAATTCAATTCCTCTGACTCTCATCGAACCGCTGCTTACTCAAGCACATCAGCAAGGAGAAAAAGAGCGAAAAATTGCCCGATCGAATATTATTCGAGATGAGGTACTCGATCGAGATCGCCGCTTGTTAGAACATCTGAAAACTCTCAAACTCTCTACCAAAAAAGTCGAGCAAATTCAAGCATTTCTCGAGGCTGAAAACAAAACCCTAGAAACCGGCGACGATCCCCCCATTTTGGGCATGGATGACGAAACCCTCGATCGCCTTGTATTTCTCCTCAAACACGAACTTCCCAACCAATGCCAACTGGCGATCGAACATCGCGAACAGCTGGAAAACTGCTCGCAAGACGCGGAAACCAAGGAACGACTCCTGGCGGCTGCCGCCCCCCCCGAAGCCTATGAAAAGTTAAAAGATGCCGTCACGAAAGCCCAGCAAGAACTCGCCCGAGTGCAAGCAGAATACGAAGCCATCCAACACCGCCAAGCAGAACTCGATCGCACCATCGCCCAAACCAAAAAAGAACTTTCCCGCTACGGCGAAAAAACCATCGACCTGAAAAATGCCAACCACATCATTCAAGCTTCGGCAAAAGTCCAAGAGACGCTGAAACTGTTTCGAGAAAAACTAACCCTCAAAAAACTCAACAAACTCGAAATTGAAGTCACCGAATGCTTTCGGTATCTTCTCCACAAATCTGACTTAGTGCATCGGGTGGTTATCGATACCCATACCTTCCGCCTTTCTCTCTACGATAGCCAAGCCCAACCCGTTCCCAAACACCGTCTCTCTGCCGGAGAAAAGCAACTGCTGGCGATCGCCTTTTTATGGGGACTCGCCCGCGTTTCCGGTCGCCATCTCCCCGTCGCCATCGATACTCCCTTGGGACGTTTAGATTCTTCCCACCGCCAAAACCTGGTAGAACGCTATTTCCCGGCTGCCAGCCATCAAGTGATTTTACTCTCCACCGATACGGAAATTGGCAAAGTGGAATACCAGCAGCTACTCGAACAAAATGCGATCGCCCGGGAATATTGTCTCAAGTACGATGCCAAGGAAGGACAAACCACGGTTACACCCGGATACTTTTGGTAAAGAGTCGGACTGTCGCGATCTAGGTCGTGACAAAATTGAAATTTTAATATTGACTTTTTTTCAATTTCGTGAGTTGAATAGCACCCGATCGACAGACATACACCAATCGATCGCCCCAGAATGTCGTTCTTTACACCATCAGTTTAAATCTATGTTAAATTTTTAACATAATTTTCCGAGCAAGCACATTTCATAGAGTATTATTACCTAAAATTTTCATATCGCTAAGCGCATAGCGTTTAGGACCTATTGAAAACACAGAAGCTAGACACGGCAAGGCTTTTGCTGACAGCCCACAGCTGACAGCTGATTGCTATCCAACTTTTTTCTGAGTAGCCCCTCGGGCGATCTCCTTTTGTCCCATTGAATGGATCCCGATGGGACCCGATTGTCATCGATAAGGAAAGCGCTTCTCATCTCTTTGCGAGAATGAGTCATCTCGTTTACCCCTACGGAGACAATGGAACGGAGACAGCAAAGGGGCAACCCGTGCATCGCGGGCATATCTGGCGAGTCGCAAAATGTTGAGAAAACTTTTTAATTACTTGGGCAACAAGCTGTCTTGCCTCGTTTCCCTGCAAACCTTTTTAATCGTACCCTTTATCATCCAAATTTTTGCTGGAGTTGGAGTGACGGGATGGTTGCTGCTGTACAACGAACAGCAATCGGTGAATGAGATTGCCGCTCACCTGAGTCGAGAAACTGCAGCGCTGATCGAGCAGGAAGTTCAAAGCAATTTGAGAACACCTCACTTGATTGCACGAGCGACGTTTTCTCCCTCTCAACCTCTCTTGTATGCCAGCCCTCCGGTGCCGATTTATACTCAAGCAGGTAGTCCCCTGGGGTTACTCGGGATCGAACTGACTCTACCGCAACTGCGAGATTTTCTCAAAAGTTTAGAAATTAGCCGGTCTGGTCAGGCGCTTATTATAGATCGCTCCGGTCAAATTGTCGCCAGTGCCATCCCCCTACCCGCAGAAGGATGCGATCGCGCATCTGGTCTCATCAATGCCACCACTCAATTTCTGGTTGCCAAATTCGGTAATATCGGTCAACTCGACTCGCCAGTGGACTTATCCTTCGAGTTAGATGGGGCGCGGCAACTGGTTCGGGTGGCCCCGTTAAAAAATACGCGCGGTCTCGATTGGATGACAGTGGTGGTGATTCCCGAGGCGGATTTTATCGAACCCCTGAACGCCGAAACCCACCCCACGCTGTTGCTGGCCCTCAATGCCTTGGGTATGGCGCTATTATTTAGTACGATCGCCTCGCGATGGGTCATCGAACCGATTCGGCAGTTGAATACCGCTGCCAAAGCCCTGACGCGGGGAGAATGGCGACCCACCGAAGATATTTATCGCGCTGACGAACTGGGGGAACTAGCAAAAACTTTCAATAGCATGGCCGAGAGATTGCAAGATTCCTTAGCCACCCTGGAAGCCCAGAATGCCGACTTACAGCGACTTGATGCCCTCAAAGACGAGTTTCTCGCCAATACCTCTCACGAACTGCGCACCCCTCTCAACGGGGCGATCGGGATTGTCGAATCGATGCTCGATGGGGCAACGGGCCCTCTAACCCCCCTGCAGCGCGCCAACCTGTTGATGGTTGCCCAAAGCGGACATCGCCTCGCGAATTTGGTCAACGATATCCTCGACTTTTCCAAGCTCAAACACGAAACCCTCGAACTGCAACTGAAGCCCTTGGGAATGCGGGCAATCGCTGAATTAGTCCTCACCTTAAGTCAACCCCTAGTCGGCAGTAAAGACCTGACGCTGGTGAATGCCATTTCCCCAGAACTTCCCCTGGTGTATGCCGATGAAAACCGATTAGAACAGATTTTGCACAACCTAATCGGCAATGCGATTAAATTTACCGATCGCGGCACGATCGCCATCTCGGCGGTTTTGAGGGGGGACTATCTCGAAATTACCGTGGCCGACACCGGGATCGGGATTCCCAAGGAAAAGTGCGATCGCATCTTCGAACTCTTCGAACAATCGGATGGTTCTACAGCCCGTCGTTATGGTGGCACGGGACTGGGTTTGGCTATTGCCCGACCCTTAGTGGAGTTGCAAGGGGGACGCATGTGGGTGGAGTCAAACGTCGGGTTGGGTTCTCGGTTTATTTTCACCCTCCCCGTGGCTTCGTGCGAGATTTCCGTGTTTCCCCCCCCGAAATCGACCCTCAACTATCGCTTCGATTGGGGATCGCAAATCCCGCACGATCCCGAACCGGAACCGACGATTCTTCCCCCCGAACCCGATCGCGATCGCCTCAAAATCCTGGTGGTGGACGACGAACCGGTGAACCTGCAAGTGTTGGTGAATCACCTATCCGTGGAAAACTTTGACATTACCCAGGCTTCCAACGGACGCGATGCCCTGGCAATTATCCTCGAACAGGGGGTGAAGCCGGATTTAGTGTTACTCGATGTGATGATGCCTCGGGTAACGGGGTTTGAGGTGTGCCAGAAATTGCGGGAGAAATTTTCAGCCACAGAACTGCCCATTGTGATGCTGACGGCGAACACTCAGGTGTCGGAGTTGTTAGATGGTTTGGCGGTGGGGGCTAACGACTACCTCACCAAACCCATTAGCAAAGACGAACTCCTGGCGCGCATCAAAACCCAGATTAATTTGAGTCGCCTGCGGGCGGAAAATATTCGCCTGAGTACGGAGGTGGAGATTACCCGCAAGCTGCAACAGATGCTGCTACCGGAGAGGGGAGAACTCGAGCGCATTGAGGGGTTGGATATTTCCGGATATATGGAACCGGCTGAAGATGTGGGCGGGGACTATTACGATATTCTCGAGCGCAACGGACGAGTGAAAATTGGCATCGGGGATGTGACCGGACACGGTCTTGAAAGCGGCGTATTGATGATTATGGTGCAAACGGCCGTGCGGACGTTATTGCAAAATAACGAAACCAATCCCGCCCGGTTTTTGCAAGCGCTCAACCGCACGATTTACAATAACGTGCAACGCATGAGTTCCGATCGCAATTTAACCTTGGCGTTAATCGATTATCACCAAGGA
The DNA here is from genome assembly GCF_057467645.1 of Zarconia sp. Lineage (NCBI taxonomy): Bacteria > Bacillati > Cyanobacteriota > Cyanophyceae > Oscillatoriales > Zarconia > Zarconia sp. The sequence goes on along the minus strand of NZ_JBRJXU010000009.1, from coordinate 77,487 downwards.
GAAGTGCGCATCAGCGGACAGCATGAAGAGATTCTCGTCATCCGGGCGAATGGTGCAGTCGAACGCATCGATACCCTTGACTTGGGATTTCCCATCGGCTTAGTGGATGAAATTAGCGAGTTTGTGGCACAAGAAACCGTGCGCTTAAATCCTGGAGATGGTATGGTTCTATATACCGATGGAATTACCGAAGCCGAAAACCCGCATCGGCAGTTTTACGGCATAGAGCGATTGTGTGAGGTAGTTAGCCAAAATTGGCAGCAATCGGCATCGGCAATTCAACGAGCCGTTATCAATGACGTGCGACAACACATCGGTACGCAGAAAGTTTACGATGATATCTCGTTGCTGGTACTCAAACAGCAATGATACTCGTAGGAAATGATGCCAGAGGCAACAAAATCTAACTTGGGTTCTTATTCAGTTTTTATTCGGGAAGCGTCTACGACTCGATAGCCTGAAGCTTCTTTCAGAGGAGCGCTCTTCTTTTGGAGAGTGCAACACCGATCTCCAGTCTGTTGGCGATCGGCAACTCTCGTGCGACTTATTACACTAAAATCGGGAAAATTCTGTCAACGAGGATACATTCATGTCTATCTTTAAATAAGCTTTAAACAAGCTTGAAGTTTATGTGAAGGGTGACTCGGAAAAGAAAACCTTCCCGCGATCGGGAAGTACACTATATTTCGAGCAGCAAAACAAAAAGCCCCTACCGGAGCAAACGGGTAAGGGCAGGTGTCAAGCAAGCAACTAGTAAGTGTGTGTAGGTTTTCGTAATACGTAAAAATTGCTTTGAAACGTGGTTAGCGAGAACCTATTCACACCGACTGATCGGTATATTAACAGAAGTTTGTCCATTTTGTGAAGGGTAAGCGGTCAGATCCTTCAAAAATCTTTTCAAAACTCAACGTTTTGCACCAAAACTCGGGGAATCTTAAGATAATCCAAAGAATCCCACCGGGTACGTCACTTGAGCTCTCGTTTCCATGGTCGATTCGTCGATTTATACCCGCAGGATTTATTTTCGAGATACCGATGCGGCTGGTGTTGTTTACTTTGCAAACCTACTGGCAATTTGCCACGAAGCCTACGAAGGAGCTTTAGTCGCCAGTGGGATCGAGTTGCGATCGTTTTTTAGAAATTCCACCACCGCCATTCCCATCGTCCATGCCAGCGTTGATTTCTTTCGTCCTCTGTTCTGCGGGGATGCGATCGAAGTCCACCTCAAACCCAAACTTTTAACTCCGAGCGAGTTTGAAATCGCCTACACCATTCTAGAAGCAGAGTCCGCCCAACGAAAAGTCGCAGTTGCCCTCACTCGCCACGTTTGCATTGACCCCCAGCAACGCTGCCGGCAAGAACTACCAGATGAAATAATGCAATGGTTGCAAAGTGCAGTTTGAAGTGGGGTTGATGGGACGTTCGTTGATGGTTCATGCCGGGGGAGACAACGATTCCGATACAGGGGTCTTTGGTGAAGGGAAACTGGGGGAGATAGACTCGCGTCAATTCAGACCGTCCTAACTGTTTTGGCTACAGCCAAAACTAACCCTAAGCTAACTCACCCCAAACCAACCCAATCGAAAAATCCGTCGTCCAACTCGTAGCCCAGCATTTGCGCCATAGATTGGAGGCGAGATTTACTAGGAAGACTCTGCTGTTGCAACCAAGGGGCAATGGCAAAAATTTTGTGCATCAAAAAGATTTCCAACGCTTCGGGGTTGTACTGAATTCCTTCCGTGCGATGAAACTCATGGGGCACCAGCATCGCCGCGTACCGGGAAAGTTCTCCCGCTTTCCAGTCGAGCAAAATCGGCAACCACGGATAACTTGCATCCAAGCGGATAAACCACAAACGCACCTCGGGAATTTCCGAGAGTTCGCGGGGATCGTTTGGTTCGCGGGGGTAATCGATTTCAAATTGAATCGATTGTTCCGATTCGGCAATCCTCCCCTCCTCGAGAATGGGATCGATGGCGTTGCGGGCACCAGACAAATCGAGGGCGTGCAGGGAATTTCGATCGAGGCGAATGGTAATCGTCATCTGAAATAGAGTCAACGGTGGGGGTGCGTTGCCGATCGCGAGCGCGGGTCAACGCTCCTAGGAATCCTACGGTAGAATAGTCAACAAGGCAATGCCATTAGCAAAAAGAAACGTCTCGATCTCAGACTGAGATCGGTATTGAGTCAAAAAAAATTTGTGTTCTCCTGGCGTATCGATCGCCTTTTGGTTAGCATCAAACATACTTATCAAAAAAGTTTCAAGTAACATTCAGTCACTGATGAAAAATGAGGCGGTTATCGTGAAACCCATTCGTTCTTTAGAAGATGCTCTCAATAAGTGTCAGTCTCTAGGGATGAGGCTTAGCCGTCAGCGCCGTTTCATTCTCGAACTCTTGTGGGAGACGGGAGAACACCTATCGGCACGAGAAATTTACGATCGCCTCAACCGTCAAGGAAAAGAAATCGGCCACACCTCCGTCTATCAAAATCTAGAGGCACTTTCGAGTCAGGAAATCGTCGAGTGTATCGAAAGAGCAGACGGTCGACTCTACGGTCACATCAGCGACTCCCACTCCCATCTCAACTGCCTCGATACGGGACAAATTCTCGATCTCCACATCACACTTCCCGACGATTTACTCGCCCAAATCGAGCAAAGAACCGGCGTGCGAATTACAGACTACCGGATCGATTTCTTCGGCTACCATCAGAACGGTTCGCCATCGGGTTCGGTATCCGCCGACGATCGATCGGGAGTTTCTTCCTAAAGCGCCGCACCCGCGTACGATAGGCGCGTACAATAGGCAAATACTCGCAAATCATCATTCCCTATTGGCGCGATCGTGGCTTCGAGCAAACTTCGACTTCCTCAACTTTGGCGATCGGGCGATCGTCCCAGTCTCTCGATGCAAATGACGGGGATCGGACTGGCGATTACCCTGGGCTTCGTTCTATTCGCCCTGTTTGCCCCCCTCTTGCAAAATTGGGGATGGATCCAAAATCCAACGGAACTGCTGAGCAATCCCATCCACGATCCCCCCTCCCTGCGTCATTGGTTCGGCACGACTCGCCAAGGCTACGACGTATTTTCCCGCACCCTTTTCGGTACGCAAGCGGCATTGCAAGTGGTGGTGATGGCGACGGCATTGAGTGCGTGTATCGGCGTTCCCCTGGGTTTAGCGAGTGGGTATTTAGGGGGAAAGTTCGATCGGGTTCTCATCTTTTTAATGGATACTCTATATACCCTGCCGGGGTTGCTGCTATCCTTGACGCTGGCATTTGTGGTGGGGCGGGGGATTTTCAACGCGGCGATCGCCCTGAGCATTGCCTACGTGCCTCAATACTACCGCGTCGTTCGCAACCACACCACCAGCGTCAAAACTGAGTTATTTGTCGAGGCAGCCCAGGCTATGGGGGCTTCTACATGGCGAGTTCTGTCTCGCTACCTGTTCCTGAACGTGATTCAAAGCGTTCCGGTATTATTAACCCTCAACGCCGCCGACGCGATTTTGATTTTGGGAGGGTTGGGATTTTTGGGATTGGGATTGCCCGAACAAACACCAGAGTGGGGGAACGATTTGCGTCAAGCCCTCGAAGCCCTGCCCACGGGCATTTGGTGGACGGCCTTTTTTCCGGGATTGACGATGACGCTGATGGTGGTGGGGTTATCGTTATTGGGAGAAGGGTTGAATGAGTTCGTGAATCCGAAATTGCGGCAGCGGCGGTAATTTTAAGTAATAATGATTACTTATTCAGCAATAAGTAATCAGCCACTTTGGCTTTCGATAAAAAGAATAGATACGGTAAGTTTTTATCTGTAAAAACGGTTATCAAAAAAAGTATAAAATGGGATAATTTTATCTCGTATTCTTTTTATTGATTTATTTCAATTTTGGATAAGACTAATATTCGACTGATTTACACAACAAAACCCAGTTGGTTTTTCATTGGCTTGACTGCAATCGAATCGGAATAGTAGCTTATCCAAAACTCGATATTATGAAGCTAAATTATTTAGCGTTCTATTTTTTCGGTGCGCTTTCAGTAGTCGGTTCTGCCCCTTCGTCGACGCCCAAGAAGTCAGCAATTTCATTGACGATATCCGTCAACCCACTGGCATCGAAAGAAAGAATCTTGAGGGGATGGCGCTCGATTAACTCCAGTACGGAAATAGCATTATCATCCTCGATCGAACGTTCCACTGCCGCCCGAATAAATTGCAGATCGCCGCGTTCTTCAGACCCCACTAGAATTTGCTTGAGTTGCACCAGAACAAAATCACCGGCAGGACTATCGAGAAACCCTTCTACCCCATCTTGCAGGCGGGGGCTAATATCGAGTTCGGCAGTCAGTCCGTCTTGAATTAAGGACATCACATCCTCAACAGTAGACTCCAAAAACTCCACTTCCCCTTCGAGAAACTCCTGCAACTCGGGGAAAGAACCCGTGAGGGCAAAGTTTTCCAAATCCGCCATATCGATGAGAATTTCTTCCTCGTTATATTCGAGGACGATGCGTTGAGCCGCAGATGCTGGGACTCCCCAACACAAAAAACTGGCCCCCATACCGAGCAAGAGACTGGGACGCCAAAACGGCTTGCGAGAAGCCAGTCGAGTTAGGGATTTGAAGCAAGATGTAAATTCGATCGGCATAATCTTATCGGACGTAGATAATAAAGGATTTTGAGCTAACTTACCATGAATGGTATCGCGGTCAACTTGTTCCGATCTTGGACATCAATTGAGTCAAGCAATCGATCTTCGAGTGAGGAAAACTCTAATGCATCTTTCCCGTATTGGTGCGTATTGCGGTATTACTCGAGTCAATTTAGCTTTGAGGGATAACTTTCCCCATCTCCCCATCTCCCCTAAATTGTCCTTAACGAGTCTGAAATAGCGATATTCCCTGCCGAACGCCTATCGATCGGTAATCCCCAAATTTCAGACCCAAACCCAACACGCTAAGATTCGAAGTAGATGCGCGATCGCACATTTTTATCGGTCTCATTTTTTCAGAGCGCGCCCAACGAGATCGCACTTAACCCATGTGCCCTCACAGCCACTCTAACGAACCCGACGTGCCAGATTCGCTCGCCATTTCAGTGAGATATTCCTTTACGAGAACGCTTCATGGATAGTAACGATATCATCAAACAACTGCTCATGTTCGGCATTGGTACCACGTCTTTGGTCGCTGATAAACTGCGAGAAGTCAGCGATCGATGGGTTAGAGAAGGAACGCTAAATTCCGAACAAGCCACCAGTTTTGTGGACGAGCTCATGGGGCAAATCGAATCCGAACAGGGAAACGTCAAAGAGTACGCAGAACAGCAGCTTCGCAATGCCATGCAGGACTTAGGAGTCTCCCGTCAAAGCGAAGTGGATGAATTGCGCGGTCGGATCGATCGCCTCGAACGGCAAGTACGGGAATTAGAAAATAAGCGTTGGCGATAAACCCCTCCATCGGCATTCAACATTGAGAAATCGGCGCGTCACGCTCTCAACGAGATCGATCCCGAGCCCCTTACCGGGTAACCGCCGAGTGCCGATAGCTCAATGCTGGGGTTGATGGTACGATGATTTCTCATTGCTCGACTCACGAAGGAGGATCGGTTTTGCGAACCATTCTAATCAGTTTGGCGGTGATGCTTGTCTGTGGTTTATTCGTCCTGTTCGCGCAGGTGAACGGCCAAAAACAGGCGACCATCGCCACCGAAAATTCATCCATGACCCAAACGGCAACTCAAACAACCGAGGCATCCCCCAGCGACATTGCCTCTGAGCCTGCATCATCCACCACCGCCTCAGCAGAGGAAACCGATAGCGATATGGAAGAAGTTATTACCACCGATTCTGGCCTGCAGTACGTCAAACTCGTTGAAGGAGATGGCGCAACCCCTCAAACCGGTCAAACCGTTTACGTTCACTACACCGGGACTCTTGAAGACGGGACGAAATTTGATAGTTCTCGCGATCGCAACCGACCGTTTTCCTTCCCCCTCGGTACCGGTCGGGTGATTAAAGGTTGGGATGAAGGGGTGGCACTGATGAAAGTGGGCGATCGCTTCAAACTGATTATCCCCCCAGATTTAGGCTACGGCTCGCGGGGAGCGGGTGGCGTGATTCCCCCGAATGCGACGTTGATTTTCGATGTCGAACTGCTCCGAATCGCATAGACGACATCGTTATTAACAGCCCCAATTGCCCTGCGCGATCGCCATGTGCGATCGCGTTTTGCTTTTCATCCCACACCCGATCCGCGTTGACCGTTACGATCGATTGTCGCCAATAATCGTATCCGCAGCCTTTTCCGCGATCGCGATCGTGGGTGCGTTAGTATTCCCACTGACAATAGTTGGCATTATCGAGGCATCCACCACCCGCAACCCTTGCGTGCCGAGAACTTGCAATCGATCGTTCACCACTGCCATGCGATCGCTCCCCATCTTGCAGGTTCCCACGGGATGGTACAACGTTTCGGTATGAGCGCGAACGTACTCGTCGATGTCCGCATCGCTTTGGACTTCGATCCCCGGCAGAAATTCGGCTCCTCGAACGCCATCGAATGCCGCAGCCTGAAGAATTTTTCGGGATAAGGCAATTCCCGATCGCACCACCTGCAAATCCGCCTCCGAACTCAGATAGTTGGGTTGAATCGTCGGCGCTGAAAAAGGGTCGCGAGAGCGTAAATCGATGTAGCCGCGACTTTGAGGGCGCAACGGTGTCGAGCCCAAGGTAAACCCATTTCCTTTGGGTTGGGTAAACCCGTGATTGACAAAGTAGGCTGGGGCAAAATGGAGTTGTAAATCTGGAACCGTCAAATCCGATCGCGTTTTCACGAATCCTCCCGCTTCTCCCACGTTTGAGGTGAGCGGTCCTCGCCGAAATAGAAAGTATTTTAGAGTATTGACAAGGGTTTTGGCCCCATCGAGAGAAATTGGCTGGGTACACTCGCACACAACCCCCGTCACCGAATGGTCTTGCAGATTTTTCCCGACTCCAGGTAAATCCACCACAACCGGAATTCCCAGTTCCTGTAAGCGATCGCCCGCCCCCACTCCCGACAGCAAAAGCAGTTGGGGAGAATTCACAGCTCCCCCACAGAGGATAACTTCCCGCCGGGTGCAGACCCGTTCGATCGAACCACCCTGACGCTGGAATTCCACCCCCACTGCTCGCGTTCCGTCCCATAGCAGGCGAGTGACCCGAGTGCCCGTTCGCACCGTCAAATTCGAGCGGTGGCGGCAGGGTTGAAGATAGGCACTCGCACTGCTGTGGCGGCGACCGCGTTTTTGCGTGACTTGGTAATATCCAACCCCTTCCGGTTCTGGGATGTTGAAATCATCGATCTCGGGTAAACCGATCGATCGCGCGGCTGTGATAAATCTGTGGGATAGGGGGTTGGTGTAGGGGCGATCGGTCACGTTGAGCGGTCCGTTAGTTCCGTGGTACTCTGAGGCACCTCGTTCTTGACGTTCGGCTTTTTTAAAGTAGGGTAACAGGTCGGTAAAACCCCATCCTGAGTTACCCAATTCCTGCCAGCGATCGTAATCGCTGCGATGCCCCCGAATGTAAATGCTGGCATTGAGGGAACTACTTCCCCCGAGAACTTTACCCCGAGGCCAATACAGGGTGCGATCGTGTAATTGCGACTGCGGTTCGGTTTCATACGCCCAGTCCCAGTCCGTGCGAAAGAGTTGGGAAAAAGCTGCGGGGATTTGAATTTGAACTGCGGCATCGGTCCCTCCCGCTTCCAGCAACAAGACTGTGGTTTGCCGGTCTTCCGTCAAGCGGTGCGCCAGGACGCAGCCTGCCGATCCCGCACCTACCAGAATGTAGTCGTAGCTAGGGGTTGTCATTGGCGGATGTATATCGCTGTATTCAGTGAGGTTAGGACAATCCGATATCGCAGTCGCCATATCGGGCGCGGACATAAGTGACCGCGGGCAAGGGAGACAAGGGAGGCAAGGGAGGTAGGGGGGGAAAGACCTCGGTCAGACTACACAATTGCTCGGTGTTGTCCTCATCGCTTTGGCGGTTGCTATAGGAATAGGTTTCCGTCGTCCTATGGCGCGAGCTTTCTTCAGACTCTGGAAATTTTTCCGATTTGTTCCCAAGAGTCTTCGATTTACTCGAATTCACTATCTTTATCCAACTCTGACAACAAGAATCGATTGTCTCAACTCGATCTTTAGGATGTCAGGGTTTCGATCTCTACGATCGAAACCGGAACGATCGTAGAAGTGGGTAGGGAAATTTCCAGTTGCAGGAAGTGCCCAATCCTGTTAGATAGACGACCCAACAATTGAGGCCGGTACTGGTAACTGCCATGCTACATCTATCCGCGCAAACTGAGTACAGGGAGACGAAAGCCTAGTTTCACGTCTATAATTACAGAAGTGGGCTATGCTCGAACATTATTTGTACTATTAAGAACCACTACGTACTGAGTGGCAGATTATGAAACAGACCAAGACGAATGTGGCAAATCAAAAACAATTGTTATTGGTTGATGACGATCCAAACTTAATTTTACTAGTCAAAGATTATCTAGAATTTCGCGGTTATGAAGTATTAACTGCTAATAACGGTGTGGAAGCCATCGATAAATTAAAAGATGGAAACATTCCTCATTTGATTATTTGCGATGTCATGATGCCGGAAATGGACGGCTATACCTTTGTGGAGAAACTACGAGAAGATTCGACTACAGAGTGGATTCCTGTCGTGTTCTTATCCGCGAAAGGTCAAAGCAAAGATCGGATTAAAGGACTCGGGATCGGCGGTGATGTTTACATGGTGAAACCCTTCGAGCCCGAGGAACTCGTCGCTCAAGTGGAAGCCACCCTCAAACAAGCATCTCGCGCCCGCAAGCCGGCGGGTTCGGAGAACGCACCGCAACTGTCGGTACGAGCCAATGTGGAGTTAACGCCGACGGAGCAAAAAGTGGTCAATTGGGTCGCTCGGGGAATGGCAAACCGAGAAATTGCGCGGGAAATGAATGTTAGCCAGCGCACGATCGAAAGTCACGTTTCTAATATGTTGGCAAAAACGGGTTTACACAATCGGACGGAATTAGCTCGTTGGGCGATCGAAACCAACATTGCCTAAACGAGATTGCCGCTCGCGAAATTAACCGACATCGCAATGTCTTTTCAATCGCATCGAGCTTAGCATTTTTGCATGCGAGTTCCTTTGGGGTGCGAGGAACTCTGATGCGCGAAGAAAACGATTAATAGATTCCTAGAATTGGCGATCGCACTGCTTATTTCTATCGATTTCCTCTTTCTGGAGTCCCAGTTAGAGTTCTAGTTAGAATCTCAGTTGCTCGAGCAATTTTATCTGTTAAGTTATCAACCTTATTGACATCAAAAAATTTATTAATAGGTATAAGGGTATAAAACCATATGGTAAATTCTCTAAGCCGTCTGTCAATTTTTGTAGACGGTAATAATATGTTCTACGCGCAGCAAAAAAATGGGTGGTTTTTCGACCCCAGGCGCGTTTTAGAATATTTCAGAAACGAACAAAGCCAAACCATGTTGGTCAATGCCTTTTGGTATACCGGACTCAAAGACCACCAAGACCAGCGTGGATTTCGGGATGCTCTCATTAGTTTGGGCTATACCGTTCGGACTAAAATTCTCAAAGAATATTACGATGATAGTTCGGGTCGCTACTCTCAAAAAGCAAATTTAGATATCGAAATTGTGATTGATATGTTTAATACCGTCGAACAATACAATCGCGTGATTTTATTTAGTGGTGATGGAGACTTCGAGCGGGCGATCGAACTCTTGAGATCGAAAAATACTCATATTACAGTTGTCTCAACGGAAGGGATGATCGCGCGGGAATTGCGTAACGTGACCGATCGATATATCGATTTGAATTTAATTCGCGATAAAATCGAAAAAGTTGAGTTTTAGAGTTGAGTTTAAAGCTTAAAAATCCACGGCTTTAAAGGAAGCATAGTTTCTCGCACAGAAAACTAAAAAATATCCAGCGAAGAGAGCTTCATTCGATAATTTCCGAGGCTCTCTTCCGATCGGAAATTAATAGGGCGAGATCGAGGATTGGCTCGAGATTGCGTTTTCACAAAGGAGTCGGGAGTGGTATACATCTATTAAAGTCGGAAAATCTCAATTTGAACGAATTGTAGTCAAGACACCTCACCCAATCGACGATCGTTTCCGCTCCATTTTTTCAAGATATCGCCTCTGGTGTTGTGGGGAAAATCGAACGAACAACGATAAGCTAGAAATTACAAAATTTGCCTTAGATTTGTGCCCAGTGCCCAAAGTTAATCGCTAATTATCGCTACCACACGGCGAAGGAGAACGAACCGATGACACAAAGCCAGGACGATCGCATTATCATTTTCGATACCACCTTACGCGATGGCGAACAGTCCCCAGGAGCCACCCTGAACGTTGATGAAAAGCTCACCATCGCCCGCCAACTCGCTCGACTGGGTGTGGATGTCATCGAAGCCGGGTTCCCTTACGCTAGTCCGGGGGATTTTGAAGCCGTCTCGAAAATTGCCCAGGCCGTGGGAACCGTGGACGGTCCCACCATCTGCGGTTTGGCCCGGGCTGCCAAAAAAGATATCGAAGCCGCCGGCAAAGCCCTACAGGATGCGGCGCGGGGTCGGATTCATACCTTCATTGCCACCTCTGATATTCACCTAGAGTACAAACTCCGCAAAACCCGAGAAGAAGTCTTGGCGATCGTACCGGAAATGGTCGCCTACGCCAAAACCTTCGTCGATGATGTGGAATTCTCCCCAGAAGATGCGGGACGCTCCGATCCCGAATTTTTGTACCAAGTCCTCGAAACGGCGATCGCCGCCGGGGCCACCACCGTCAACATTCCCGACACCGTGGGATACACCACCCCCAGCGAATTCGGGGCACTGATTCGGGGGATTAAAGAAAACGTTCCCAATATCGATCGCGCCATCATTTCCGTTCACGGACACAACGACCTCGGTTTAGCGGTGGCGAACTTCCTCGAAGCGGTGAAGAACGGGGCCCGGCAGCTCGAATGTACTATCAACGGTATCGGCGAACGAGCGGGTAATGCCGCCCTCGAAGAGTTGGTAATGGCCCTGCGCGTCCGGCGACAGTATTTTAACCCCTTCTTAGGACGACCCGCCGAATCGGAAGCCCCCTTAACCCAAATCGACACCCAGCAGATTTACAAAACCTCGCGCCTGGTATCGAGCCTCACGGGAATGTCCGTCCAGCCGAACAAAGCCATCGTCGGGGCTAATGCCTTCGCCCACGAGTCCGGCATTCACCAAGATGGCGTCCTCAAGCACAAGCTTACCTACGAAATTATGGATGCCCAGTCCATTGGCTTGACGGACAATCAAATCGTGTTGGGTAAATTATCCGGTCGCCACGCCTTCCAAACCCGGTTGACGGAATTGGGATTCGAGCTATCGGAAACGGAACTCAATAACGCTTTCTTGAAGTTCAAATCCTTTGCCGATAAGAAAAAAGAAATCACCGATTGGGATTTAGAATCGATCGTCAAAGATGAAATCCAGCAACCCCCGGAACTGTTCCGGTTGGAATTGGTGCAGGTCTCCAGTGGCGATAACGCACGTCCGACGGCGACGGTTACTCTGCGCACGCCTAATGGCGAAGAACTCACCGATGCGGCGATCGGAACCGGACCGGTGGATGCAGTGTATCGAGCGATTAACCGGGTGGTGAACGTGCCCAACGAGTTAATTGAGTTTTCCGTACAGTCGGTGACGGCCGGAATCGATGCTCTCGGGGAAGTCACCATTCGTCTGCGCCATAACGGACGGGTATTTTCCGGTCACGCGGCCAATACCGATATCATCGTCGCCTCGGCCCACGCCTACACGAACGCCCTCAATCGCTTGTACGGGTCGCTTCAGAACGAGTCGGAAAATGGTGCCAAGGTCGAAGCGACGCTGTAGGTGGCTCGATCGATTATCGATATTTAGATATAGCAGTCGCCAGGTTCGTTAGGACAATCAGTGCGAGCATCTTGCTCGCGTTGTCAATCAGCAAAATCACTCGGTGTCCTAACCATGGTGGCGACTGCTATAACCGATAGATAACTGACATTCAATTTGATGTAAGCGGGTTCGATCGACCCGCTTTTTTTCGATCGAGGTGCACGTTATTTTCCCGCACGTCTCTTAGCACTACGCTCGATCGAGCGTTGAGAAATCGTAAAGTTCAAGTATCGATCGGATAGTTTTAGCTAAAATCTAAAAAATCGACAAATATTAATATTTTCTCTCGTACTCAAAATTGCCTGTTACGATCGAGCGCTTGAATGATAACCGATGAAAGATACTTTTTTTTGGGATGCGTTTGTTTCTTACGGACGAGCAGATAGCCTGATTTTCTGTAAAAAACTATACGATCGCCTCCGAGAAACAGGATTGAAGATTTGGTTCGACCAAAATGATATTCCCTTCGGGGTGGATTTCCAGAATGAAATTGACGATGGCATCGAGAAATCTCATAACTTCCTATTCGTCATCGCCCCCCATTCGGTTAATTCTCCCTATTGTTTGAAGGAAATCGAACGGGCCGTTCGTCGCAACAAACGCATCATTCCGCTATTGCACGTCGAGGAAATTACCCGAGAAACTTGGCAGCAGCGAAACCCCCAAGGGACGGACGAGGAATGGGAGGCATACCAAGAAAAAGGGTTGCATTCGAGCTTTCCCAAGATGCACCCAACGATTGGCAAAATTAATTGGGTGTATTTTCGAGAGGGAATTGATGATTTCGAGAAATCCCTAGCCGACTTAATCGAACTTTTGCAGCGCGATCGAGATTATGTAGAACAACATACTCATTTACTTGCCAAGGCTTTAGAGTGGCAGCGCCAGGACAGAAAACACAGTAGTCTGTTAATCGCCGACGAGAAACAACAAGCGCAAGACTGGTTGAAACGCCGCTTCAAAAACCAGCAGCCCCCTTGTCTGCCCACGGATTTGCATTGCGAATATATTACCGAAAGTATCAAGAATGCCAATAACTTGATGACTCAGGTATTTATTGCCTATGCCGATGACGATAAGGCGACGATGGAGAAAATCCGCAACAGCTTGCGCCGAGAAAGTATTACCGTTTGGACGAATACGACGGATATTCATACCGGGGAAACCTTCGAGACGGCGATTCAACGGGGCATCGAACAGGCGGATAATATGGTTTACCTGCTCTCCCCCGATTCGGTCAACTCCTATTCAGCGCGCAAAGAATTGGAGATGGCTTTGTCGCTCAACAAGCGAATTATCCCCGTTCTCGTGCGAGAAACTCTCTCCCGACAGATTCCAGAGGGAGTGCGAGATTTACGGTATATCGACCTCACCGAAAACGTCAAAGAAGAGGACGATCTGCTCGATGAAAGCCAACTCTTGAAGACATTGCGCCGGGATGAAGCTTACTATCGCGAGCATAAGGTCTTGCTCGCCAAAGCCCTCAAATGGCAGCGACAAAGCGATAACCCGAGTATTTTGCTGCGGGGGTACAACCTGCGCAGTGCCGAAGCCTGGTTGAAGGTTGCCCCAACCCAAGCCAAAACCAAGGGGCTACGTCCGCCGACGGCGTTAATGGCAGAATTTATCGAGGCGAGTTTGCAGCAACCCCCGGCAGCATCTCTCGATGTGTTTGTGTCCTATTCTCGGGCGGATTCGGACTTTGCTCGGAAGCTCAACGACGAATTGCAACTTCAGGGAAAGACGACCTGGTTCGACCAAGAGAGTATTGCCACGGGGACGGATTTTGCTGCGGAGATTCGCCAGGGAATTCGCGCCTGCGATAACTTTTTGTTCGTCCTGTCGCCCCGTTCGGTGCAGTCGCCTTATTGCAAGGATGAGGTGGAGTATGCCGCATCGTTGAACAAGCGCTTCGTGACGGTACTGCATCGGCGGGTGGAAAAGGCTCATTTGCACCCTGAGTTAGCCAAGGTGCAATGGCTCGATTTTCAGGCCAACGATCGCGATTTTGATGCCAATTTTCGCCAATTGAGGCGCACCCTCGAAACCGATCGCGAACACCTGCGCAGCCATACGAAATGGACGCAGAGGGCGCTGGAGTGGGAGCAAAAAAATAAGACGAAAGATTTGCTCTTGCGCGGCAGCGAGTTGGTGGTGGCCCGAGATTGGTGGCGAGAGACGCAAGAGCAGAAGAAACAGCCTGCTGCGACGGCGTTACAGAAAGCGTATATTGCCAAAAGCGGCGGGCTGCAACGCCGCAATCGGCTGTTGCTGACGGGGGCAGTGGTAGGGGTGCTGGGGGTCGTGACGTTTTTGTGGTTGGACGCGCGACGGCAAGCCACCCAGGCCATCCTGCGCGAAAATGCCGCCCGCGTTCGGTTGTTGCTCCCCCTCGAACCCACAGAAGCCATGGTGCGGGCGATTCAAGCAACGGGCAAGAGTCGATCGTCTTTGTTTACTTCGCACGAGGTTCTCCCCCAGGTGCAGTCTAGTTTGCGCGATGCAATTGAGGTTGCGAGGGAACGCGATAGGCTCCCAGGGCATGAGGGTGGGGTCCTCTCCGTCTCCTTTAGCCCCGACGGCAACTACATCGTCAGTGGCGGTGGTGACGGGACCCTGCGGCTGTGGGACCGCCAGAGCAATGCCATCGGCGACCCTTTCATCGGGCATGAGGGTGGGGTCAGCTCCGTCACCTTTAGTCCTGATGGCAACCGCATCCTCAGTGGCGGTATTGACGAAACCGTGCGGCTGTGGGACCGCCAGGGCAATCCCGTTGGCGACCCTTTCAAAGGGCATGATTCTGGGGTTGTCTCCGTCGCCTTTAGCCCCGACGGCAGCCGCATCCTCAGTGGCGATATTTACGGAACACTGCGGCTGTGGGACAGCCAGGGCAATCCCGTTGGCGACACCCTCCAAGGGCATGGGGTTGTCTCCGTCGCTTTTAGCCCCGACGGCAACTACATCGTCAGTGGCAGTGGTGACGGAACCGTGCGGCTGTGGGACAGCCAGGGCAATCCCATCGGCGACCCCCTCATGGGGCATGAGTATGCGATCTACTCCATCGCCTTTAGCCCCGACGGCAACTACATCGTCAGTGGCGGTGGTGACGGGACCGTGCGGCTGTGGGACCGCCAGGGCAATGCCATCGGCGACCCTTTCAAAGGGCATGATTCTGGGGTTGTCTCCGTCGCCTTTAGCCCCGACGGCAACCGCATCCTCAGTGGCGATATTTACGGAACACTGTGGCTGTGGGATGCCCAGGGCCATGCCATCGGCTCTCCTTTCAAAGGGCATGATTCTGGGGTTGTCTCCGTCGCCTTTAGCCCTGACGGCAACTACATCCTCAGTGGCGGTCGTGACGGAACGGTGCGGCTGTGGGACAGCCAGGGCAATCCCATCGGCTCTCCTTTCATCGGGCATCGGGGTGTGGTCTTCTCCGTCGCCTTTAGCCCCGACGGCAACCGCATCCTCAGTGGCGCAGAAGACGGAACCGTGCGGCTGTGGGATGCCCAGGGCAATCCCATCGGCTCTCCTTTCATCGGGCATCGGGGTGTGGTCTTCTCCGTCGCCTTTAGCCCCGACGGCAACCGCATCCTCAGTGGCGGTATTGACGGGACGGTGCGGCTGTGGGACCGCCAGGGCAATGCCATCGGCGACCCTTTCAAAGGGCATGATTCTGGGGTTGTCTCCGTCGCCTTTAGCCCCGATGGCAACCGCATCCTCAGTGGCGGTGGTGACGGAACCGTGCGGCTGTGGGATGCCCAGGGCCATGCCATCGGCGACCCTTTCATCGGGCATCGGGGTGTGGTCTTCTCCGTCGCCTTTAGCCCTGATGGCAACTACATCCTCAGTGGCGGTCGTGACGGAACCGTGCGGCTGTGGGACCGCCAGGGTCATGCCATCGGCGACCCCCTCCAAGGGCATGAGTATGGGGTCAGGTCTGTCACCTTTAGCCCCAATGGCAGCCGCATCGTCAGTGGCGCAGAAGACGGAACGGTGCGGCTGTGGCGGGGTGGCACTTGGCAGAGTTGGATGGGGGTGGCGTGCGATCGATTAATCGCCCATCCGGTCTTGGTTACTCCGGAAACGCTGTTGGGTGAGGATTCTGAAACCCTGAAAATTGCCCGAGATGCTGCCCAAATCTGTCAAAATTCAGTGTGGAACGATACCCAAAATGCCGAATTCCTGGCGAGTCGAGGTCGAGCGATCGCCCGAGAGGGAGATGTCCGGGGGGCGATGGCACAGTTCCGAGAAGCCCGAAAACTATCTGCCAGCATTGACGTGCCATCGGAAGAGGAAGTGGGATGGTGGGCTGCTGGCGGTCTGGCGAACAAAGGCGAGCAACTCGTCCGGGACGGTAACGTTGGGGAAGCCTTAGAGGCTTACCGCGAGGCGCAAGCTTTAAAACCCACCTGGAAACTGTACGCCAAATCTTGGAATACCCTCTGTCGGTATGGCAGTTTGCACGGAGAACCCGCCGAGGTGATGTTTGCTTGCGAAAATGCCCTCGAACTCGCGCCCAACAATGGTGACTTTCGGGAGAGTCGCGGGCTGGTCAGGGCGCTAACGGGGGATACGGCTGGGGCGATCGAGGATTTTCAGGCGTATATTGACTCGACGGATTCGGAGGAGGGCAAAAAACAACGGCAAGACTGGATCGAGGCTCTGAAGAAGGGCGAGAATCCGTTTACGGAGGAGGCGATTGAGAGCTTGTTGCGGGAACGATGAATAATTAACGCCATGTGCAACTTGTTGATCCAAAACCTAACAATAGGAAGGGAACGGGGAACGGGGAATGGGGAACGGGGAACGGGGGATTTTTCGACTCGCTTGCCATATGATTTGACCTAAAGTTGCACACCGCGTAATTAACAATGAATAATGGCTCGGTTGCAACGCGATGTCCCCTTGTATCCGAAGAGGGCAAAGCATTTGGATTTGTTAAGTTTCGTTTTACCCAGAATTTATCGCTCAAATGCTTGTGCCCCTACAAGCTGCCCTATTTTTAATTGTTCGTTACTCTTCCCCTTGTCCCCTTGTCCCCTTGTCCCCTTGTCCCCGTTCCCCATTCCCCATTCCCCATAAAAAGTGCATAAGTCCCGATCGCCCAGAAATACGTACTGAGTGAGGGATGAGATAATCGAAGCGAAAAATGCTACTAGTGCAACGTGACATAGATATGGGAACTGCATCGAAATATTGGACGCTCGTGAGGCTCGATGCTTCGGGAGGATGCAGAACGGAAGACGTGCGGTCGGCCAAAGACTTTTTTTTCGAGCAATTTCCGCAATGGGGACAATCCCAAACGGAATCCCCAGAGCTGTCGGATCTCCAAATCCAACGCCACCTGCTCGACGAAGCGCGAGTTGGCAACTCTCTGATGGCTCAATGGTGTTTGCGCTGTTTTATCTCCCATCAAATTCACCGCGTTTGCCAACAACTCGCCGAGCAATTCGGTCGAGAGCGCGGGTTTGGGGAGCGCGACTTGTTGCCGTTGGTTCTCGATGATGTCCCGCCATCCTTCCAATCCAACAGTTCCTATCGATCCCTTGCCGCTCGGATTTTACAGACCTTTCAACCCGAACGTGCCGGGTTATCCACCTGGACGGCGAGGTTGGTGAAGCGTCACCCGGAACTGACTCGATTTTTGCTCGATCGAGGTATCTATCTGATTAGCGATTGGGCGATTTTAAATGATACGAAGCTGACTCAATTGCGGCGCATTTTTGCGGACTTTTACAATTTATCCAAAATCGAAGTCCAAGATCGCTGCAATCTCCTCGATTGCTATCACAACGTTTATCGATTGCAACGTATCGAGCAACGTCAGTCTGGTTTATGTCTACCCCCCACCCGAGTTCAGTTAGAGGAAATGTGCGATCGACTCGATCGCGCTTTCGGACAACGAAAATCTCCAGAAGAGGTGATGGAGCGATTGCAGAAAATGGCTCAGGGACTGCGACAATATCGAATTTACGTTCGTGTCGGTAAGCCCAAAACAGATTCCTTGGATCGATCGGATATTAACTGGCAAGTTCGGGCGATACCCACCCAGGAGGTTGACAATGGGGCAAATCGAGAGCGAAATGCATTTTTAAGCGCCTACCGCACTGATTTCGAGGGCTGTTTGGATCGAGCGGTCGAACAAGTCGTTCAAGCTCGCCTCGGTCGCAAACCGCGCAAAAACGCTCCCACCCCCGAACAGTTCGTCACGGCATTGCACATGTTTCACTGCGAGGGAAAATCCATGAGCGAAATTGCCGAGTCCGTCGGTCTCGACGCTCAGTATAAGGTGTCGCGAATGCTCAAGCTGAAAAACTTTCGAGCGGACGTGCGCCAGCAAATGTTGGTGAAGTTACTCAAACAAGTACTCGATCGCGCGAGCATTTATACCGATGCCGATCGACTTTCGGCAGCCGAATCCCAGGTGGAGGGAGTTTTGAGCGAACAAATCGACACCCAAATCGAGCAAGCGGCCAAAGAAGCCAGCCTTCCCCACGCTCGCCCGACGAAAAGCTTATTTGCTCGTCGCCTGTGCCATTACCTCAAACAAATTGACGCTTGCGAATCCCAACGCTGCGAGTGTTAGCATTCGACGCACGATAATTTCCGACCTCAGACCCGATTTTCACAGCCACGACGACGGAGTTACCCCAGATGATGTTCCACAGTACTCGCCACGACGATTTGTTATTCGATTTCGAGACCTTTTCTGAAGCGCTATCTCTAGCCACCATCGACTTCGAACCCAAGGAAATCGATCGCGCCGCTCAACAGAGCCGATCGATTGCCGAACCAGATGCTCGGTGGCAAACTTATCTCAATGCTTTAGCCCGTTGTTCCGTCGAACAATGGTTGTTGGAAAGAGCGCCGGAATTATCCCTCGAATTCGATACTCGGTTCGAGCCGGAATATACCCCGTTGCTCTCGTCGGCGAGTTACGGGCGAGTGGGTGACTTTACCCTTTGCGTTCTGGCAATGGGCAACTCCATCGATGAAGAAATTTCGATTCCCAGAGCCGCCATCGAACTGCCGGAATTTGCCGCTCATTTCTACATTGCCGTCGAAGTTTGCGAAGAATACGAACAAGCCATCGTCCGGGGGGTTTTACAAGGCGATCGATTGCAAAGCTCTCAGTGGAGGGAGGGTGTAGAACTCGAAGAAGATTGGACGTACTCCCTACCCCTGTCGGAGTTCGATCTCGATGGCGATCGCCTGTTGCTGAACCTGCGCTGTTTGGAACCGACGGCGATCGCTCTGCCAGAAGTCCCCCAGCGTCGCACGCTCCATCCCCGCCAGCGCGCTCAACTCGTCCGCATCGCCTCGGAATTGCCCGCGAGCGATCGACCCTGGTGGCAGATTCTGAATTGGGAAGATGCGATCGCCCTACTTACCTATCCAGATGTCTTAGTCCCCGTTTCTACCGTGGCTGCCGAGACCCCTCGGGTGTCTGCCGAATCGCCGCTCGTCAATGTAGCCGCATGGCTGCGGGACGAACTCGATCGATGGGCTCAAGAGGCGGCCTGGGTGCTGTTACCCTCTCTGACCCTTTCCCCAGCCCCGATGCTTCGTTCTCAGGCTCTGATGCGCGATGCCGTCTCGGATTTAGAATCGATGCTGCAAACCCTGCAACGGGAGAAACGAATGGCGATTTCCCCTCAAGCTCGCGGCGCTTATCAGGATTTCCAACTGGCGGATGTTTCCGTACGCTTGTATGCCGTCACCTGGGAAATTCCCCTGAATACTGGAGAGTCGGAATGGGCGCTACTGTTAATTTTGGCGGGTCAACCCAATACAACCTTGCCCCAGGGCGTAACCTTGCAAGTGAGCGACGAAACGGATATCTTAGTTCGACGTACCCTCGCAGAAGATAATAGCGTTCTCTACACTCAAGTTCTCGGAGCCTGGGATGAACGGTTTGGGGTCAAAATCGGTCTGGCGAGCGGAGAAACGCTAACATTGCCCCAGTTCGGTTTCCGCAGCGATCGCACTTAGGGGGAGCAGGGAGACAAGGGGACAAGGGGACAAGGAGACAAGGAGACAAGGAGACAAGGGGACAAGGGAGATGAATTGTCCTAACACCCGGTTACCCTCTCTCCGCATCTTTCCCCATTCCCCATTCCCCATTCCCCATTCCCCACACCCCATTCCCCATGACTGAAAATGTGTAATGGTACTAAGCGCGCGCCTACGATAGATGTTTACTTTTTATCCTCTAACACTTAAATTAGCTCGCCCTTATCAGTGGGCGTGGGGAAGCCATGCCACCAAGTACGGTGTCATTGTTGCGGTTGCCAGAGAAGCCGAAAAACCGATCGGCTGGGGTGAAATTGCTCCTGCTCCTCATGTTATTTTCGATCCCCAAAAAGTCATCGAGGAGCTGAGGGTACTCACCAGGGGTCTCGATCCTTTCGACTCCGCGTTCGTTGACAAACTAGACGAACGCTCCTGTGACTCGCGATTGCGAAATGGTCTCGTGAGTGCCGTTCTAAGTGCTAGAGCCACCGAGAAAAACGTACCGCTGGCGGATTTTATCGCCAGTTCGAGATGTTTTAGAAGCGTCAAAATCAACGGTTATCTCGAAGCCGTCGATCCAGAACCCGCGATCGAACGAGTGGGGGGTTTACTCGAAAAAGGGATCGAAGTTGTCAAGATAAAATGTTCGGGCGATATCAAAGCGGACTTCGAGCGCGTTGCGGCCGTTTCGAGAACGTTTCCCACCCTTCGACTGCGACTCGATCCCAATGGAGCCTGGGACAAGAGTGACTGCACGGCCACCTTTAAACAGTTTCAACAATTTCCGATCGAGTACGTTGAAGAACCCATACCCATCCAAAACAATCTCGATCTTCTCCGGGAACTGCGAAAAATCATCCCGATCGCCGCAGATCGCTGGGGGAATACGAAAACCGAACTCGAAGCAATTCTCAAAGCACGAGCCGTCGATCGTCTCGTTCTCAAGTCGCAGATAATGGGAGGACCCGATCGAACATACGCACTCGCCTCCTATGCTGCGGCGCAGGGACTCAACTGTGTCATCACAGCGAGTCTGGAAACCCTGGTCGGGATTACCGTTGCGCTTCACTGTGCGGCGGCGCTACCGAGCAATAACGACGCACACGGTCTTTACCTATGGGACTACATTCAACCCAATGTATGGGAAGTACCCGAGGTCGCGAATGGTACGATCCCTCTTCCGGTAGAACCTGGACTTGGATTTCAACCGTCTATCTCAAGTCCCAACTAGGGTGTTGAGCAGGGCCTGAAACTTCATTTGAATTTCTGCAAGTTCTTTGTTGGGGTCGGAACCGGCTACAATTCCCGCTCCAGCGTAGAGTCTAGCCTGACACCCTTCAATTAAAGCCGATCGAATCCCGACGACGAACTCGCTATTCCCCCGACTGTCGATCCAACCGAGCGGCGCAGCATAGAGAGCGCGATCGAAGGTTTCGTAACGGCGAATCTCTTCACAGGCAACGGTGCGCGGCGCACCGGCAACGGCGGGGGTAGGGTGCAGGCAAGCAACGATTTCCAGGGGATGAATGTTGGCAGGAACGGCGGCGCGAATGGGAGTCCACAGATGCTGGATGTTGGAGAGTTGCAGCAGTCGCATTGGGGCGATGGGTTCGGGTTCGAGGCCCAAACGATGCAGGTGACGGAGAGTGAAATCGAGGACGACTTGATGCTCGTGTTGTTCTTTCGGACTCGAGAGCAGTTGGTTGGCAAAGGCAGCATCTTCGGTGGGGGTAGTTCCGCGTGGCGCAGACCCGGCAAGGGCATCGGTGGTGAGTTGCCGATCTCGAATTTCGATCGAGCGTTCCGGACTCGCACCGATGAAGTGGGTGCCCCGACCGTTGCTGGTTGAGAAAATATAGCAGTCTCGATAGTTGCGGCGCAACCGATCCAGGGAGGGCACGATCTCGAAAGGGGTAGAAGCGGTAATATCGATGGCGTGGGAGAGAACGATTTTCTGAAACCGCTCGCTTTTGATGGATTCTAAGGCGGAACTGACGGAGTTTTGGAACGAGAGGAAGTTTCTCAAATCCCATTGATATTCTTGGGGGATGTTCGGAGAGCCGATCTCCCCTGCCATGGCACGAATGTGTTGCAGGTGATGCCAGGTTTGTTGGGCGACGAGTTGAGTGCGGGTGCGCTCGTCTACGGTCAGGTTAGCGACGATTATCGAACGACGATCGTCTCGCGCGATTTGCCAGCGCGGTAAAAAAATCGTGGCCGGTGGAAAAGGGGAGTTCGATGGATCGGGGCGATCGAAAAAAGTCAGACTGCAAAAAAAATGAGGCCCGCTAAAGGGTCGATCGAGATCGCCGATGGTAATTGTATCTTGCAAACAAGACTCGATAAACTCTCGCGCTCTCTCAAATCTTCGAGAACCTTGAATCCAACGATGGGCAACGGAATCAAGGGCAGCGATCGCCGTCTTTTTTTCGGGATTTTCTACGTAAAATTGAAGTTGTTTTTTTCCTTGAAGTTTTTGGAAAACTGTGAGGGGATCGAGGGTGGGGACTTCCCAAGAAATACTGACATGTTGAAGTCGATTTTTTTTGAGAGAAATGTCTTGACAATGCAAGAGAAACTGTTGGAGTTCCTGGCAGTCTTGAAAAAAATTGGTGGGTGTTACTGGCATGAAATCAGAAATCTTAAAATATAATAAGTTTCCTTGACTATTGAGAGTGAGTATTTTAAAGAACAATTAGGCAAAAAGTTCGGCAATCCAATGTCAGTTCTCGGGTTCGATCGCTGACAATTACGACCGAGTGCTTCCAGCCGCGACCTATTTCGGGTAAACTCGATCGAAAGGTCTAGATTTAGTTTAAAGTAACTAGACAAAGACGAGTCCGTTGCTAGAAGAGTCTTGCCGATCGTGGTTTTAAATCGAGTGCGTTCTCTCACCGGTCTGATGGCAAACCCTATTGATAAATTTTAGAGTAATTAGGTCGGGGTTAGGTCAATGAATGAAGCTCAAAGGGTAACTCAATCCGCATCCCCTAGTTCTGCAAAGTTGTGGATGGCAGCCATTAAGCCACCCATGTATAGCGTGGCGGTGATGCCAATTTGGGTGGGAACGGCGCTGGCGATCGCTCAAACCGGTCAGTTTAAAACCGGGATATTTTCCACGTTTTTGAGTGGAGCCGTTGCGATTTTAGCGTGGCTAAATTTAAGTAATGATGTCTTCGACTCGGAAACGGGAATCGATAAAAATAAAGCTCATTCGATTGTCAATTTGACGGGAAACAAATCGTTGATTTTCGGTTTGGCAAACTTATTTTTAGCTTTGGGTATTTTGGGAATTGTGGCAATATCTTGGTGGCAGCAAGATCCGACAGTATTGGCAATTGTAATTTTGTGTTGCGCTCTCGGCTATACCTATCAAGGACCACCCTTTCGTTTGGGGTATCAGGGTTTAGGGGAAATTATCTGCTTTTTCACCTTCGGACCTTTAGCCGTCGCCGCCGCTTATTACAGTCAAACCCAATCCTGGTCGGCTGTGGGTGAGATGGGTTTCTTGCCAATCGCGATCGCCTCGGTTTTCATCGGCATCACCACGAGTTTAATCCTCTTTTGTTCCCATTTCCACCAGGTGGAAGACGATTTAGCCGCCGGAAAGCGATCGCCCATCGTCCGTTTGGGAACAGCAACCGGCGCGAAATTACTGCCTGGGTTGAGTGGGTTTCCCTTTGGGGCGATCGCGAGCTCGGTTGCATTCGGAATTTTGCCCCCATGGACGCTGCTAACGTTTGTCAGCTTACCCTTTGCCATTCACCTGTGCCGTCACGTCGGGGCGAACCACGACAAACCCCAACAGGTGAGTAATTGTAAGTTTATCGCCGTCCGGTTGCATTTTTTCAGCGGTCTGCTGCTGGGATTGGGACTGGTTGTGGGATGAGTGATACGTGGGTGTCTGTTCGATGTGACTTGAGGTCTGGAGAGTTCGATCGATATAGCGTTACGCAAGTCCGTTAGGACATTCAGAAAAATTGCTCCACACCCCGAGGGGAATACAGAGATAGTCGTGTCAAACGCACATTTGCGTAGTGCTATATCCCTAAGCTTCGGATAAATTGGGAAACCCGAGGTGCTTGTGTCGCAAGGTTTTACTGGAGTTTAGACAAAATCTCGATCTAACCGGCTACAAGCCTTACGGGGTAAGCGTTTTAGTTTTTCGATCGTTCCCTCACTCGTTCAACTCTCAAATCGTCTCGGGATAAGGGTTTGAGCGTTTGAGCGATTAAATTTGTCTAAACTCCAAGTATTAGCTGAGCGATCCCAAGATGGGCACAAAAAAACGTCGGGGCCAACAAGTGTTGACCCCGATTTTTAGACTCTTGATATTGCAATATTCATTCAGGGTAGGGAGATCTCGTGGTTGCGATGGTTAGCAACTGGAGTTGAGACTCAACAACTCGATCGCCCTAATACGCTTGAATATGGCTACCTGTCACCTTCGCGCACATCCCGAAGTACACATCGGTTACCTATTCCACGGCATCAGATGCTGGCAATTTCAAAGATGAGACTTGAGTGTCTTGGGCTCCATTTTCAGGAAGCTGAGAAAGCTTAATCTCTTGCTGAGGAGCGGCCAACTCAATATCTAGATCCGCCAGAAGCTCTTGCAACATCTTGAGCAAATCGACATACACAGACCAATAGCCATCGGTCTTCGTCCATGCCGATAGACCGATCCCGATATAGTAGTCATATTGAGCGCTCCAGGGAAAAGAACCCGGAGCGGGATTTTTTAGCACCTTGGGATGGGAAGCAGCGACTTCGTTCCATGCAGATAGCAGTCGATCGAGATCTTCGGTGAACTTAATGTTAATGGATAGATAGATCTTGCGAATATCTGAATGGGTGTGGTTTTTAATATCACTTCCCCAAACGGTATTATTCGGTAGAGTCACGATATCCCCTCCGAAAGTTTTCAGTTTAGTACTCGCCAGGGAAATCGAATCTACGTAAGCCCAGTAGCCCGCGACGCTAACTTCGTCACCCACGTCAAAGGGTTTATTGATCAACAACATCAGACCACTGGCAAAATTACCCAGGTTGCTTTGCAGGGCAAACGCCAACACGAAACTCGCCCCCCCAACCAAGGCTAAAACTGGACCTAAGCTAACCCCGAGGGATGCGAGTGCTAGCAGCACACCGACAACGAGAATCCCACGGTTGACCACCATGACGAGAAAGTTGCGAAAGAGAATCGAGATTCCACCGACTTTCTCGAGAACGCGATTGGTGACCTTGGATAGATAGTGAGACAGCACCGCTGCGGCAATCAAAATACCGATGCATTTTGCTAAACTCAAGCCCACGCGGATACCACCTTCTTCCGATTTGAGCCAACTGACGAGTCGAACCCCCAAGCCCTCAGTATCGGTGATGTCAAGCTCAATACCACTGACTGCATCAACATATTTACGATAGGATGCAGTATCGCCGCCTCTCTCCTCTAAGGCATCTAGAATAATGTTAAAGCGATCGACAATCGCGACCCGATCGCCTTGCAACTCCGTCACTTTGACGAGCAGTTCTTCCTTTAAGTTGCCCTCAGTTTCTGCAACCGCTTCGAGCTGCTTGACGGCTTCTTCGAGTTGCTCTTCGGAGACCTCCCCCGCGCCATTTGCAGCATCCTCAGCTTGCGCTTCTACCGCTTCGAGATCGGTGGCGATCTCTTCGAGGGTACCTTCAGTGTCCTCCGATTCAACGGCTCCCTCTGGGGTTGCCGATGGCGCTAAAGGGGAATCTGGGAAGGTTCCTGCCGCCTGAATTACCTTGTTTCTGGCTTCCTCGACGGTTTTCGAGAATTCTTGAAATTCTGCAGATCCCGGGACTGCACTTTCTAAATCGGCTTCAGCTGTTTCGAAGTCGATAAAAGCCAGCTCTAAAGTCTCAATTTGTTCCGTGAGAGCATCGTACTCTTGCGAGGTAACATCAAGCTCATCTCTTTGAGTGAGAGCATCCTCTAAAACTTCTCGCGCAGTGGTAATCTTCTCAGCGATTTCGGCTTCTTCGATCGTTTCTTTTAACGCTTCATCTTCCTGAAGGTCTTCCCCTGTCTCTACAGCAGCTTTCAACGTTTGTTGGGCTTCGAGCAGAACTCGTTTGGCTTCTTCTAGCTCTTTCGTGGCTTTCTCGTGTTCGGGCGTTCCCGAGGAAGTCTTGGCCAGAGCGCTTTCTGCTTGTTTGAGTTGATCTTGAGCATCTTCAATCGTTGTGGCCGCTTCTTCTTTTAATTCAATTGCGAAATCTTCGCGCTTAATGGCAATCTCTGTTTGAGTGATGTCTTTGACTTTATCTTGAAGTAGAAGTAGCCATGCTGCTGCTTCTGTTTGCAGCTCTTCAACCGTTAAAGGTTTGACCAATAACTCTAATTGATCGAGGGGGATGCTGAGATTGTCTACGGTAACAGCCGCTGATGGATCGACATCGCCAACGATTGTAGATTCAATTAAAATCGACTCCCCTTCAGCTTCTCCTTCTTGAGCTAGCCCAGGAGGACTAAACATCATACAAACAGAAATAATACCGGTTGCGATAACCGATCGAATGCTGACAGAAATTACTTTACTCATTACAGCAATATTGATTTACACAGACAAAATGTTCTAGACCTGCGAATTCTACAAGTCTAGATGTATAGACATACAACCCAATTGTTACCTAACCCATACCCAAGCCGGGTCGACTATCAACTCTCAATTCGTGAGAATATTCATCAGTTCTATCGAGAATCGCTCATGAAGACGATCGTGCAAATGGAGGTTAGAGAGAAGATTCCACTGTGGATAACGTGCACCCTAGGAAACTGACTGTGTAAGCAGATACCCAAAAAAATAATCCGTCAACCGAACACTCTGATTCCACCATTTTTTTAAATTTACGCATCATCTCGATTCAATACTATCCAGACTCAATTCAGTTTCTAGATGCTATTTGAATCGGGATACTTAGGGATGAAAGCGTACATTATACGTCATTGTATAGGAGGTGCTATCAGTTACATCTAATAGCCTTTGTTGGTAAGGTTTAGATGAAAGCCATAACCCATGACCGTTCGCGGATATACAGCTTACGGACGATAGACCTTAGCAATGGTAATAAAGAGTGTAGCAGAGCATCAGCCAGAAGTTATAAGTGTTCAGACAGACTAGATTACCTAGCTGTGTAATATCCATTTGCAGTTATTCAAACAGTTAAACTCGTCAAGCTAGTCAACTATTTACACGATACTATATTCAGTACGATCTTGTCTTTCCGGAAGCCAAAAGTGAGGGACACATCATCATTTCAATTCAAACTCGATCGCCAAGGCAATTTCGTAGAGTTCCCGACGGGAATGGGCAGTACGGTGGGCGAGTTGGCGGCTAGCTTGCGATCGGGAAATTCCTTGTTCCATCAGGGCTTTCAACTCTTCAACGATCGCTGTTTCCGATAAGGTGGGTAAAGTCGGCGTTGCCCCAGCCACCACCAGGGTAAACTCTCCTTGGGGCGTTTTATCGGTATAGTAGGCGATCGCCTCAGCGATACTGCCCCGCCAAAATTCTTCGTGAAGTTTGGTTAACTCCCGTCCGATGGCAAGATGGCGATCTCCTCCCAGGGTTTTCCCTAAATCTTCTAGGGTCTGGCGCAAACGGTGGGGAGCTTCGTATAAAATTAGGGTGCAAGTTTGGGATTTGAGAATTTCGAGCCGTGCGGAGCGGGTTTTGTTTTTGGTGGGCAAAAAGCCCTCGAAGAAAAAGCGATCGGTGGCAATCCCCGACGCACTCAAGGCAGTAATACACGCACTCGCACCGGGAATAGGAATCGTCGCCACCCCCGCTTCGGCACAGGCTTTAACGAGTTCGTAACCCGGATCGGAAATCCCCGGCATTCCCGCATCCGTCACCAGGGCGATGCCTTCTCCGGCTAATAACCGATCGACCAATTGGGGAATTCGCTGCTGTCGGTTGTGTTCGTGATAGGCGATTTGCGGCGTGGCGATTTGGAAGTGTTTGAGGAGTTTGCCCGTGTGGCGGGTATCTTCAGCGGCGATCGCATCCACCTCTCCCAACACCCGCACTGCCCGAAAGGTGATATCTTCCAGATTGCCGATGGGGGTGCCGACGATGTATAACGAACCAGCAGCGTTCTCTTGCATGATGAAAACGGGTTTATTTGTGGGATCGATTACCCTGGATTTTGTTTATCTCGTCGGGCAGTTTCCCAGTGCCAACCAAAAAGTTGTCGCCTCCGATCGCACTATAGCAGCCGGCGGTCCCGCCACCAACGCAGCGGTGGCATTTTCTGCTTTGGGAAATCGAGGAACGGCGATGGGGGTGTTGGGATGCCATCCGATTGCGGAATTGATTCGATCGGATTTGGCAAATTGTGGGGTAGACATTGTCGATTTGCAACCCGATCGCCCCGATCCGCCAACGGTTGCCTCGATCGTGGTGACGGCATCGACGGGAGAGCGAGCGGTGATTTCAACGAAGATTGCCACCCCGCAACATTCTGGCGATTTGCTCTTGTCAAACCCTTCTCAAAATACTCAAACCGATATACTTGAGCGGATTGATGTCATTCTCATCGACGGGCATCAAATGGAAGTCAGCGAGGCGATCGCCCAACAAGCCAAAAAGCAGGGGATTCCGGTAGTTATCGATGGGGGTAGTTGGAAACCGGGGTTCGAGCGAGTTTTACGTTGGGCGGACTATGCCATTTGTTCGGCAAACTTTTTGCCACCGAACTGCTCGAAAAGCTCTAATTTAAATCATCGCCAAAAACGGGAATACATTTTTACTTATTTACAAAATATAGGCATTCCTCACATCGCAATTACCGATGGAGAAAACCCAATTAAAGCCTGGACTCAAGGTCAAGAATTGAAAGTTAATGTTCCTCAAATTAAAGCGGTCGATACTCTAGGTGCGGGAGATATTTTTCACGGTGCATTTTGTCATTATATTTTGCGGCAAAAATTTGATAAAGCTCTCAAAAGTTCAGCTCGAATTGCTGCGGATTCGTGCGAGAGCTTCGGGACTCGAAATTGGATCGAATTGAGAGACCGGAAATCCGGTGAGGTGGAAAATCATTGAATTTCGATTTCGCTCGATGAATTCAATAATTCTGATGCCAACGAAGCAACTTCCATGAGCGATCGCAACCCTAGATGGCGATACTCTCACTCGCGATACTCAAAACACCTCAATCCCGCATTACCCTAATGAAGCAGTTGAATTTCTCTGATGCTGGGTCACATATTAATCCGTTGAAATGAACTAGAATATTGGATTTTTAGAAAATACTTCGCGATTTCAGAGTGAGAGTTGTCAACACTAAAAATTGCCGGTAATTTCAACGATATAGAGTTTCGAAAAATCTCCGTAAATCTACATATAAAAAATAAATATTTTAGAAAAGATCGAGCAAAAATACTGAACTCAATCTGGATTTACGAGCCATACAATGAAATAGAGATAGATTCACAATCGGTTGGCTCTAATGATGAGACGTGAAGCTTGTTTTTGAGTTAAGGCAGTTTCTCATCGTTTGACTTATTTGAATAAAACTCAAGAGGATTAATTTTCCCAAGAAAAATTCGGGTTGCATTTTCTTGCAAGCATAAAAAATCTCATTAAACGTCATGCAGAATACCTTGCAATTCTCGCCAGTTTCACCGGCAAATTTCGGGTTAAGAGCCATTCAAAGCCTAACGCGACGGCTGCCGATCGAAAAAGGTTTATATCGAATTACCAATCATTCTCTGGTTCAAAATTTGTTACCCACCGATCGTACTCAATGTATCGCTCGGTTAGATACGGGCATTTCGATCGAAGTCGATCTGCGTGACTATAACGGTCGGATGCTGTATCTATTTGGGACGATCGATCCAAAAATTGTCAAGATTTGCCGCGCTCTGTTGCAACCGGGGGACACATTTCTCGATATTGGAGCCAATCACGGCTCGGTCGGATTGCTCTGTCGCGAGGCCGTGGGGGATGAAGGAAGCGTCCATCTTTTCGAGCCGCAGCCAGACTTGTGCGAGCGGATTAAAGGGGCGATGGAAGGCTGTGACAGCCATCGGGTTCAGTTGCACCCCATCGGTTTAATGGATCGCGACGATACCATCGAAATGTGCTTGTCTCGGGAGCATTCAGGGAAGGCTAGCTTTATTTTAAATGAAGAGGATGCAGAAGCGAAGGTGCTGCTACAGGTGAAAAATCTGGCTACCTACCTCCCTCCATTGATTGGGGAGCGACCCTTTGGGGCGAAAATTGACGTGGAAGGAGCCGAACCCCATTTATTGCCGTGGCTGATGCAACAAGACCAACTGCGGTTTTTAGTGTTTGAAAACAAGTACCTTCAAGAGCGATCGCAACTGTTCGAAGCCCTCACTCGCCATGGTTTCGTTCTGTTTGGCATTGGGGATGAGTGGTTGCAGACTTACTTGCATCGCGCGCGGGATACCCAGTGCGCCTATCACGATGTCGTTGCCGTTCGCACATCGACACCACCAGGCGATCGTCTCAGTGTCGATACCTTGCAAGAATGGGTGATGAATCGCGATCGTCGCTGACAGATGACTAAACAGATTAGAAATCTGGAGGAAAAGGGGGGATAAGTCTACTCGCTCACCACCCTTTCGAGTGCAAAAAGAGCGCACACCGCGTTATTACGAAAGATGTCGCAATCCAGCGATCGCCCCCCGACACACCCCCGTGAGAAAATCTAAATCTAGGGTTTCGAGGCGATCGCTTTTTTGATGGTAGTGGGGATTGCGCAGAAATGACGTATCCGTGAGCATCATCCCCCGATATCCCCGATCCCAAAACGGCGCGTGGTCGCTGCGTCGCGTGTCGGGAACCCATTTTCCGGCGTTGGGAACGGGTAAAATCTCGCAAGGGGTTCCCTCCCGACGCATTCGTTTGCGCAGCCGCAGCAAATCTCCCAAGGATGATGGGTTACCGATGAAGATAATATAATCTCCCCGATCGGGATAAAAATACTTCAAACCGGGGGGATAGTTTTGGGAGTTGGGGCGGCGATCGCAATACCCCAGCATCTCTAGAGATAACATCAGCCGCAACGGTTGCTTTTCTTCAACTAAGGTTTGGGCGTAGGCAGTACTCCCCAGCAAGCCGTATTCTTCAAGATCGAACGCCACCAACCGAACGGGATAGGAGATTGCCTCCGTTGCAAATGCCCGTGCCATCTCCAGCAAAACGGCAACCCCCGTGGCGTTGTCGTCTGCCCCCGGCGTTCCGGGAACCCCATCATAATGCGCTCCCACCAAAATTGGCGGTTTACCGGTATCGCGGGTTGCTGGTAAATCCAAAATTAGGTTTTGATGAACCTTACCCCGCACTTCAAACTCGTGGGTGGAGACACTCCCCCATTTGGCTAAAGCGTCGCGCACGTATTCCCGAACAAAGAAATGACCCCCAGAAGCCAGGTAGGGATCGCGTTCGCGAACAAGTTGTCTTAAATGAGCGTGAAGCCGTTCTTTCACGATTGATGTAACGTCAGGCGCAGGTTGATACAGTTTCGGGGGGTGGGGTGTCGGGTGTCGGGAAAATTAATCTCCCTTGTCCCCTTGTCCCCTTGTCCCCTTGTCCTCCTTGTCTCCCCCTCCCCTACTTCTGCTCGAAGCTATTCAAAGCAGCCACGGACGGTAAGAAAGAAGCAGCACGTTGGGCTGAGAATTCGGCGATCGCATCGATAGCAACGTTCCAGAGGCGATCGGGTTGTACCTCATCTTTGACTAATTCCCACAATCGCCGCACTTCTGCCCCGTGAAGGCGATCGTCTTCCGTGAGGGCTAACAGCAATTGGCGGCGCAAATACTGACCTTCTTCGGAAAAGAGATATTGAATGCCTAATTGGGCAGTAGGGAGCAAATCGAAGTTATTATCCGATCGGGCGATTGAAATTAAGTTCTCCAACCGTTCCCACTGGAATTTCCCATCTTTGAACAAGACATCCAGCAGTCGGCGGCGCAGTTGGGGGGATTCTCCCGTCAGCAACCGTCGGGCGATGTAAGGATAGCCGATATCGACGATTTTGAAGTCGGGATTGAGACTCAGGGCCAGACCTTCTTGCGTCACCACCGATCGAATAATCAGGGCGAACTTCGCCGGCACGCGGAAGGGATACTCGTACATCAACTCCGAAAAGCGATCGGTCACAGTTTTGAAGTTGAAGTCCCGCACGCTTTGCCCCATCATATCCCCCAACACCTCTTCCAAGGCGGGAACGATGGGCATGATATCGGTGTCGGGGGTGAGGAATCCCAGTTTGACGAAATCGGCGGCTAAATCCTGGTAATCTCGATTAATCAGGTGAACTAAAGCATCCACTAGATTTTCTTTCATCGACTCTTCGAGCTGATCCATCATCCCGAAGTCGATGTACGCCATTTGCCCCTCCCCAGTGGCAAACAAATTCCCCGGATGGGGGTCGGCGTGGAAAAAGCCATGTTCGAGGAGTTGTTGCAACCCGCTGGTAACCCCCACTTCGATGACGGCATTGGGATCGACACCCACCTTGTCCCAATCGAGGTTCCCCGTCAGCTTGTGTCCTTCGATCCATTCGAGGGTTAACACCCGCATACTCGAATAGCGCCAGTAAATAGCGGGAACCTTGACGCGAGGGTTATCGCTGAAGTTAGCAGCAAATTTCTCGGCGTTGCGCCCTTCGTTGAGGTAGTCGATTTCTTCAAAGAGTTTGATGCCGAACTCATCGACAATTAACTCTAGATCGTGACCTAAATTCAGGGGCAGGAAGCGACCAAAATTCTTTGCCCCCCAGCGAATCAGGTATAAATCGAGGGTGAGGGTGGGTTTGAGGTTAGGTCGCTGTACTTTAACGGCGACATCCTCCCCACTGTGGAGTCGGGCGCGGTATACTTGAGCCAGACTTGCCGCAGCTAGGGGTGTTGGAGAAATTTCGCTGTAGAGTTCGTCGAGCGATCGCCCTAACTCTTTTTCGATGGTGTATCGGGCTAAGTCGTTATCGAAAGCGGGCAGTCGATCTTGTAGCTTAATCAACTCGTCGAGAAAATCCTGACGGATTAGGTCCGGGCGGGTGGAGAGGGCTTGCCCAACTTTAATAAATGTCGGTCCGAGATGGGTGAGGACATCCCGCAGTTGTTCGGCCCGCTTCGATGAGTTGCGTCCGGCGCGATCGAACAGTTCGTCCCCCAACCAACCCAACACAAAACTTGCCGCTACCCAAAAAACGGTCACCGCTCGCCAGATTACTTTCCAGGGACGACGCCGATAGTAACGGGCGATGGCATCGGCATCGTAGTATCTGAGTTGAGCGAAGAAATCTGAATTCACGCTGACGTTTGCCTCTGTTTCGTGTTGATAAATGTAATTTCTTGACTATCGAGCCGTTTAATGCGCTCTTCTTTTTTTATAGATATACCCTACTAAGTTTCTGGGGTAGTATGACTTTCTCTTAATGAAAGTATACAAAACTACAGAAAGACAGAGGAAGGATTTCGGGAAAATTTTAGATTTGGGCGATCGCTCCGTCTCCCAAGTCTTTCATGTCTGGGTGATTTCAATTCCATTCGAGAATTTGAAATTCGATCGGAGAGCTGTTGAGTTCGATCGCCATCGATTTCCAGGCAAACTGTCTTCCAGAATACCCGATTTCCCTCAACATTTTTGCAAAATGTAAACCTAACCCGACGGCAGTTGTCAGCGATCGTTAACGTCATTTCGGGATCGGACAGTTACCGGCGAGGGTAGGGTGTGGGGTGTAGGGAAGTTGGTTCCAAGTCGCTAGATCGAAGATCGATTGCCTCAACCCACATCGCTTTCACGCGACCCACATCCCCGGCAATAGTAATGACCTTAGAGTCGGCATTACCACCTGCGAGTTCACCCAAACTGAGGTAAGAAAACTAACCCCTTTTCAGCAGCCTCAACTTCCCCATTTCGCCGGCATCGACAAAATGCCCTTGCAATCTTTTTCCCTTACACAGAAAGGGTTTGGGCGATGCAAGCCGCAACGTACTGTTGTTCTTCTAGGGTAAGTTCTGGGAACATGGGCAGGGAGAGAACTTCTTGGCAAATGCGTTCGACGACGGGAAGCTGTCCGGGGGAGTAGCCTAAGTCGCCATAGACCGGTTGCAGGTGCAGGGGGACGGGATAGTAGAGACCCGTACCGATGCCATGTTTCGAGAGTCGATCTCGGAGTCGATCGCGATCTCGTACGACCCGAATCGTATACTGGTTCCAGACGCTGCACCCGCCATCGAGTTCCTGGGGTAACAGTATATCGGCAACTTCCCCGAGCAAGTCTTGGTATCGCTCGGCAACCATTTGCCGCGCCTGGTTCCACTTATCGAGATAGGGCAACTTTTCGAGCAAAATAACTGCTTGTAGGGCATCGAGGCGGCTGTTGACACCGATCGCCTCATGATAGTAGCGTTGAGTGGCTCCGTGGTTTTTCAGAACGCGCATTTTCTCGGCCAGCGCTCGATCGTTCGTCGTCACCGCACCGCCATCGCCGAACGCCCCCAAATTTTTGGTGGGGAAGAAGCTGAAACAACCCACCTGTCCGATACTACCCACGGGTCGATCGTTCCATCTTGCGCCAGTGGCTTGAGCGCAATCTTCAATAACGGCTAAATTGCGCGATCGAGCAATTTCCATCACCCGCGTCATATTTACCGGTTGACCGAATAAGTGGACGGGGAGAATTGCCTTTGTCCGAGGAGTAATTGCGGCTTCGAGATGCTCGACGTTGAAGTTAAAGGTATCTGCTTCAATATCCACGAATACGGGAGTCGCACCCACCGCACTAATGACTTCTGCCGTGGCAAAGAAGGTAAAGGGGGTGGTAATGACTTCATCGCCAGGACCGATATCGAGCGCTCTCAGGGCCAGAAATAAGGCATCGGTACCGGAGTTGCAAGAGACGCACTCGCCGACACCCACGAACTGGGCAAACTGACCCTCAAAATCCGAGACGGCAGAACCGCCGATATAACGACCGGAAGATAGCACCGACTGCACCGCTGATTCGATCGCCACGCCAACAGACTGGTACTGCCGTGCCAAGTCAATGGGGGGAATATTCTTCACTCTACACACACCAAAATTCATGTATAGACATAGGATAATCTACCCAGTGGCGATCGGGGAGACGGGAGGCAGGGGAGGCCGGGAAAGCAGGGGAAGCAGGGGGAGCTAAACTACTGCGAGTTTCTCCCAATTCCGAACTCCATATTCCAAACCCGTGTTACGTTTAATGTCTCCCGAGCGCCCTGAAGGGGATTCTGCGGATAAGATAGCTGTTGCATTGCGGGGAAACTCCGGTGTGAAGCCTCCGGCTGTGCGGCAGCTGCGATCGAGGTCAAAACTCCAAAATCCTCGGAGCCAGAATACTCGCAATAGCAATATCGTTCCTTTTGACTTCCTGCCTCGCACGGGAAGAGAACATCTATGCAAGTTCAAACTGCACGACCTTCAACTCAAGCTTCCGACGCCACACTCGTACTCCCGCCACTCCCGATCCAACGTCCTCTTCTCGCCATCGGCCACGGTACTCGAGATCGCGACGGACGGCAGACGTTTATGGATTTTGTCGAAGCCTATCAAAATCTCGATCGGTCTCGTCCGGTGGTTCCATGCTTCCTCGAACTCACCGAACCCACGATTCAAGAAGGAATCGATCGCTGTGTGGAACAGGGGTATACGGAATTTTCAGCCCTTCCCATCCTACTGTTTGCGGCGCGGCACAATAAATTCGACGTCACCAACGAACTCGATTTGGCCCGGCAGCGTCATCCCCAACTCAAATTCCATTACGGCCGCCATTTCGGCATCACCCCCCACTTGCTGGATTTGTGGCGGCAGCGCCTCGCCGAATTTGACAAACCCGAAGCCAACCCCCAACACATCGATCGATCTGACACGGTACTCTTATTTGTGGGTCGGGGTTCGAGCGATCCCGATGCCAACGGCGACGTGTTCAAAATGGCGCGGATGCTGTGGGAAGGTAGCGGCTACAAAACCGTAGAAACCTGCTTCATCGGCATTACCCACCCCCGCCTGGAAGAAGGGTTCCGCCGCGCTCGCTTTTACGAACCGAAACGGATTATTGTTTTGCCCTATTTCCTGTTTACGGGGGTGTTGGTGAAGAAGATTTTCCGCATCACCGACGAACAGCAGGCGCAATTCCCCGAGATTGAGATGACTTGTCTGCCGGAAATCGGCATCGTTCCCCAACTGCTAGAAGTGGTGCGCGATCGGGAAATTGAAACCCAACTCGGACAGGTGCAAATGAACTGCGAAATGTGCAAGTTCCGTCAGGCATTTAAAGCCGAAGGTCACAGTCACGGCCATCACCACCATCACCATCACGACGGACACCATCACCACCATACCCCCGTCGATCCCTACGCCGATCCGGTGAAATACCACGATCGCATCTGGCAAGCACCGTAATTTTGAATGCGGAATGCGGAATTCGGAATTTCCGCTTCGGTGCAATTTTTTTCGCGGTCTTAGATTGAAATCATTTGAGAAACAACGAATTTGAATATTCCAGTCAATTGCGATGCAGAATCGAGAGTTTTAGACTGTAATTTGCACCGAAGTTGGAATTTATAGCATTTTTATCAATGAATAAACTCTTGGTATTGGTGGGCAGTTTTTTGTGCGGAGGTTGCACTATTATACAAGTGATTGAACTGCCCACCCTACAAATTAATACTGTAGGGGTCAACGGCCGTTGACCCGGACCCGATTCACGAAGACTAAACCTGAATCTTTGGTGTCCTAACTGCAATGCGCTTAGCTATACAAACAGTCTATATCAACTTGCTTTTTGTGCAATGTCACCCTTTCACTGCACCAGCCGTTAAACCTTGAACAATTTTCTTTTGAAAAAATAGCACCAATAAAACCAGGGGAAATGTTCCTAAAACTGTCGCGGCTGCAATCGTTCCGTAGGGAATTTCAAAGACTGAAGAACCGCCAATTTGTGCTGCGGCAACGGGAATCGTTTTTAAGTCTTCTAACGTAATAAAAGTCAGGGCGAAGATAAACTCATTCCACGCAAAAATGAAGGTGAGAATTCCCGTCGTTACCAATGCGGGAAGAGTCATGGGAAGCACGATTTGTTGTAACATCTGAACGGTGTTATACCCATCGACCCGTGCTGAATCTTCCAAATCTCTGGGAAGCTGCTGAAAAAAGCTCCGCATGACGAGAATTGTGAGGGGAAGGTTAATCGCAGTATAGGGGATAATTAACGCTAAAAAGTTATTCCCTAATCCAGCGGCTTTGACAAGTTCTAGCAGTCCGAGAAAGAGGAGAATATAAGGAAATAAGGTAATCACCAATACGGCGGCAAGAATCAGATTTTCTCCCTTGAGTCGCAATCGCGCTAAGGCATAGGCGGCTGGAGAACCCAGCGTCAAACATAAAATTGTGGAAGTTAGAGATACAAAAGCGCTATTCAACATATAGCTGAAAAACGGACGACGCTCGAAGAGTTCGGTATAGTGGCTGAGGGTGAGTTGGCCGGGAGCGGGAATATAAACGTTAGGTAGGGCAACGATCGCCTCGTTGGTTTTAATGGATGTGAGGAATTGCCAGAGAATCGGGGCGAGGCTAAAAAGAATGACCAGGGCAACGGCGATCGGAAAAATCAGACTGCGCGGATTAAATGAGTTATCTCGCTCGCTCGAATTCATTTTATTTGACGTCATAAGAATTGAGTTTGTTTGATTTTGTAAGAAGTATGATGAAGCCGATTTAAATTGATTGAAACCTCAAACTAATTTCTATTTCACCTATTCTAAAATAATTGGCTCTAACCCATCTTCAAGTTTTTTGGATAAGTTGTAACGACCGATCGAGCTGGAAAACGATCGTGCCAACACCGCCCAGAATTATCCCCGATGATGTGGCAACCCGACACCCAAATCCCCCGTCACCAGAGATCGTAGAGTGCGATCGCCCCTAAATTATCACCGGTCGATGGCTGATTCTGGCTCCGGCTTTGTGTAAAGAGATATAGACCTAGAGCGAGGAGAAAGAGTGCGGTGGCCGATCCCAAACACTTGGCATTACTCAGACAAGGCGTTGACTTGTGGAATGAGTGGCGAGAAAACAATTATGGCATCATCCCAGATCTCAGTGGTGCCGATTTGCGGGGAATTAACTTGGTGGGAGCCGATCTGAGCCGAGGCAACTTCCACCAAGCCAATCTCAGTCATGCCAATCTTTTCGGTGTCGATTTGGGTGCGGCGAACCTGAGTGCGGCGAATCTAGGTGCGGCGAACCTCAGCGGTGCTTTCCTCAACAAAGCCAATCTCCGGCAAGCCAACCTTCGTCGAACTCAACTGTGGGTAGCTCAGCTATTTCAAGCGGATTTAGCTGAGGCACAATTGAGTGATACCGATTTGAGCGATGCAGAACTCGGTCGAACGAATCTCCATCGCGCTCGACTCATCCGGACGAATCTGTGTGGGGCCAATCTCGGAGAGGCTCGACTCACTAACGCCGAACTGGTAGAAGTCCGAGGCAGCGGCACTAATTTTGGGGGGGCAACGCTGACGGGAATGCATCTGGTTAGTTGGAATATCGATCGCACCACTCGACTGAGCGATGCCATTTGCGACTATATCTATCTGCGAGAATATCGAGATAAACTGACGTGCAAAATCTACGTTGACGAGCGCTGTCCTCACGAAACCGATCGCAACTTCACACCGGGGGAATTTGCCAAACTTTTCCAAAGCACCCCCGAGGCGATCGACTTTGCATTTCCCGAAGGCATTGACTGGAGGGCATTTTTGGTGGGTTTCGAGCAGTTGTGTCGATCGATACCCAACAATGACTTCAGCATTGGCGCAATCGAAACCCGACCGGGAGGAGCGATCGTCGTCAGGGTGCGAGTTTGCGATCCGTGCAACCCGGAGCGGGTCGAACAATGCTTCAAACAAGCTTACCAGCACCAGCGACAAAGTGGCGATCGACGAGATTCGACGCAAAACATGACGACCCGCGATCGAAGTGGGGATTTATTGGATATCGTTCGCAGCCTCGCCAGTGCGGGATCTTCCCCAAACAAGCGCGATGAAGGCGATACAATCGATAGCGATGAGATTTCGGGCAACGAGGAAACCTCGTCCTGGGATCTTCCCCTCAAAATGCCACCAAAATGGGGCGAATTGCCATCTTTCTGGGGAGGTCAATGGTTAATCTGAAGCTTTAATCTGAAGTCTCAGAGACTCGGACGGAACTGGCTTTCTCACCGGCTTTCATACTCGCTTTTAAATGAGCTTTGGCTTGTTGCCACAGTGCTTCAAACTCCTCTAGAGTGCATTCCGAAATGGGGCGATCGCAAGCCGACTCGAGCCAGGAAAAACGCTCCACGAAGCGCTGGTTGCTGCCCTGCAAGGCTTCCGAGGGATCGAGATCGGCCCATCGCGCTAAATTAATGATGACAAAAAGCAAATCCCCCAATTCTTCCTGTTGCCGTTGTTTGCTCTCGTGCTGCAAAGCCTGTTGAAATTCTGCGAGTTCTTCGCGAAATTTGTCCCAAACCCCATCGATATTTTCCCATTCAAACCCGGCTCCTGCTGCTTTTTGGGAGATTTTCATCCCCGCCATCAACGGGGGTAAAGTCCGCCCATAGCGCTCGAGTTTGGCAGACAAACTCGGCTTTTGTCCCGTTTCTCCCTTCTCTGCAGCTTTAATTTGCTCCCAATTTTGACGCACCTCCTCAACGGTTTGAGCTTCAACATCGCCAAAGACGTGTGGGTGTCGCCGGATGAGTTTTTCGCTAATGCCGCGCGCCACTTGCGCCAGGGTAAAATCTCCTCGTTCTCGGGCAATTTGGGCTTGTAACACCACTTGCAGTAACAAATCTCCCAGTTCTTCGGCGATCTCTTCGGTTTCTTCGGAGCGAATCGCCGCGATCGTCTCGTAGGCTTCTTCGATAATGTAAGGGATAAGAGTTTGGGGGGTTTGTGCCAAATCCCAAGGACAACCGCCATCGGGCGATCTGAGTTTTGCGACAACTTCGATGAGTTGTTGCAAGGCGCTTAAGGTTTCTGGATGAGGCGAGGTAGACGAACTCGATGCGGGATTGGATGTCATGGGCAGGAATGATTTGAGGGGGAGTCGCAGTGGAACTGGGTGCATTATATAGCAACCGCTATCGCCATTAGGTTGAGAAGGTGAGCAACGGGAGCTTTGGGGGTGAAGGGTGCACAGGGGAAAGAGCGCGGGTCGATCGCACAATTGTCCCGTGTTGTCCTCACTGAAGTCGCGACTGCTATACAATCTAAAATTCTTCAACGTCTGCGCTTCTTTCTTTTCCTTTTTGGACGTTTCTGAGTCGCTATGAAGCCTTGCCAACCTTGGATTTGCCAGCGTTTGTGCCAACGTTTGTAGAGGGTACTTCCCCAGTCGCACGCCGAATGACTCATCGCGCCAATTTCAATTCCCAAACCCAACGCCAACCACTCACCGGTGTTACCCCGCAGCGATCGCATCATTTGAGCTCCCACGCCCTC
Source organism: Zarconia sp. (assembly GCF_057467645.1). Lineage (NCBI taxonomy): Bacteria > Bacillati > Cyanobacteriota > Cyanophyceae > Oscillatoriales > Zarconia > Zarconia sp. The sequence continues at coordinate 36,938 of NZ_JBRJXU010000009.1, read as the reverse complement.
TAGGATTCGACCTGCCCAAACCTGCCAATTCTCGATCCACCCGCCCAATTCTTGCAGGAGTGCCCACGCCAAAATGCTCACCATCCCCACCATCGCGATCCAACTTCCCAAGTAAACAATCCGCAGCACCGTCCCTAAAATCGGTCCGTGGGATAAAAGAGAACGATGGCGCAAACTTTTTTGATAGGGCAACCACATCCAACGCAGCCATCCCCAACGTTGGTATTGCCGCGATCGAATATCGAGATCGGGACCGAACATCAAACCCCCAAATAAAAACCCACCCGCAACTAATAAGGTGAGGCGATCGCTCTGAGTGCGAGCGAAGGTTAAGCTCGCAACCAGGGGTAAACTCCATAGGGTTATGCGGTCATGGGTTCGACCTGAAGGCACGTGAAAATGTCCGTCGAAATTCTGATATAGTGGTAGTCAGCACGAGATGCGGGCGGTTAGCTCAGCGGTAGAGCGCTTGCCTTACAAGCAAGATGTCACTGGTTCGATCCCAGTACCGCCCATTCCACAATCTTTGCAATTGTTAAGTTTTGTAAACAATAGTAAAGATGTTGCGATCGTTGGAAAGCGCGCGAAATATCGCTTATTCCCCACTCTAGACCGAGTTTTTGCCTGCAACAATCGAGGAAAGATTCCTAGAAATTGAGGCATTTCCCCATTAGACTACGTGTAGGGGGTGTGCCGATCCATTAGATCTTATCAGACTTGGGAAACGAAATTCTTGATGGAGCGTCTCTAGAGTTACGACACGTAAGGGTGCAAGAACGCTTCTAAATCCTAGGCGGGGACGACGATCGGCAACAAGCAGACTCAAGAGTGAAGGTTATAATAGCGGAAGACTCAAAATCTTCGCGCGATCGAGGCGTTCGGCATTAGAGCCGCTCGACTTAGACGATATCCGGTCTGTCATGCCTAGGTAGGTCAGTCATTAAATTGTGAAGGTGGTACTCATATCATGGCTTGGAAGAACCCCATATTTAAATTAGCAGCTCTTTCCCTGGGTCTGTCTCTGGAACTGGCAGTGGCAGCCGGATTCTCGTTCTCGGCAAGAGCTAGCTCTGAGGCAAACAACCCTAACTCAGTCATACCGCAAACTTGGCAATTCAGCCAGTTTAACCCGCCCGATCGGGGAGCACCTGAAACCGCTGTTGGAGGTGCGACTCGCAGTCCTGCTGACGTGTGTGGAGTTACGCCTCTAATTCCCAAAGATACAAGCGAGGATTACGGTGAGTTTCCTCCCTATTTTGGATTGACAGTGGCAGAGCGCCCGACTTTCTTCTTGCACGTGGAGAAATTTTTACACCAGGAAATCACCTTTGAGGTTTACGAGTACGAGCAAGTTACGGAAGGTCGTGGGAAGGATGGTCAACTCATCTACGAAACGACATTTTTTGTCCCTACGACTCCCGGGGTGATCAGTACTAAGCTGCCCCCTAGCTCGGGTTTGGAATCGGGTAAAACCTATCGCTGGTATATGGATGTCGCTTGCGGTCCTGGTGCAGACGTAAGTGTTCTGTCAGCAGTCGGTTGGCTAGAACGAGTCGATGCCTCTCCCGAACTCAGCAGCCAGCTCGTCCGCGCTGAGACCGCAGAAGCGCGTTCCCAAGTATATGCCGAAGCCGGTATTTGGTTCGATGCTCTCAATATTTTGGGACAAGAGCGAATTGCTGCCGATACTGACACTCTTAAAACCCAATGGGAAAACTTGTTGAGAGACATCGATTTAGACAATGCAGAGGGTTTAGCCAACGCACCATTCATGAATTGCTGTAACGAAGGCGTTGAAGTGTTTGGCGAAGAGCCAGCTTTAACCAGCCAGAACTAAACCCAGACGATTCAACGAAATTCCTCGGTATGACCCATCGTGCGCTCTTGCCGGGGTTTATTTATTGGAAGGGTCAAAACAATCGAGCGCAGCCGAGACAGCGCTCGTAGGTTGACATAGTTCGCAAAATATGTATTTGGATAAACGCAAAAACTCTTGGGGTTTTCATTCACAAAACACTATATATAGTGTCACTTTCGATCTATATAGCACTAAAATAAATAGCCAAACCGATCGTTGTCACATCGTGCTGCATAATCTCAGGAGTGTCAAACCTATGATTGAATAGATCCCATACAAAGAACGCACAACTGTCATGGCTCGCTCCACTTCTCTATTCAAAGCAGCGGTTGTTTCTCTAACTCTGTCTTTAGAGCTGGCGATCGCGAGTTTTTCCTCCCCGGCCAGAGCAAGCACCGTCAACTTTAACCCTCCCGATCGCGGCGTACCGGAGATGACCGTGGGTGGCGCGACGCGGGGAGACGGTCTGTGTGGAGAAGTCGAACCTCTCAGTCCCAAGGATACCACCCAAAATCGCGATTATCTTCCTTACTTCGGTCTGACGGTGACCGATCGACCGACCCTATTTTTCCACGTTAAGGGTTCGGCTAATTATGCTCGCGAGCAGCTCTATTTTGAACTCACCGAGGTCGGTGCAGAGGGGGAAACCGGTGAGGTGGTTTACCAAACGGACTTGAGTCTACCCGACCGCCGTAGCGTCATGAGTGTGAGTTTACCCTCCGATTTAGTTCTCAAAGAGGGAAAAAGCTATCAGTGGTATATCGAAATGACCTGCAACCCACAAGATGCAGGAAGTGCTGAGATGAATGCTCTCGAAGGCTGGATCGATCGCATTGGAGAAACCTCAGACTTGAGCGATCGATTGGAAATTGCTCGCACCCCCACCGATCGAGCTACAGTATACGCAGAGGCGGGGATTTGGTTCGACGCGATCGATACTCTAGCCCGAGAGCGGCGAGTTGAGGATACTCCAGAACTCAAAGCGGCTTGGGAAGCATTGCTCGGAGATAGCGATGTCGGCTTGAGCGATGATGTCGTCGATACATCTCTGGTCGACTGAGATCGAGATGGAAAAACCGAAATAAAGTTTAACCATTTGGGAAGACCCGCCTTTGTATTATCTGAAGTCGATCTGGCGATCGCTCTCTTACGCGGGGTTATTCCTTCCGATGTGGACGAAACTCAAACAGTTCCTCTGGCAATGGCGTGGTGTCCTACTTGTGGCACCGAGTATGGCGGGGTTAGTTCTTCTGGCCCGTTTTGCCGGATTGCTGCAAGTTCCCGAATTACGTACCCTCGACCAGTTTGTACGCTTGCGACCTCAAGAAGAACCAGACGATCGCATTATCATCGTCGGTATTTCCGAAGAGGATTTGCAAACCTATGGCTTTCCCATCTCCGATCGCCTTTTAGCCCAGGCTCTAGAAAATATTGCCAACCAGCAACCCCGCGCCATCGGTCTGGATATTTACCGAGATTTACCCGTTCCTCCCGGCTACGACACTCTCATCGAAACCTTTCGCAGCGACCCCAGTTTAATCGATCGAGACCCCCCCATCGAACCGGGCTACCAAAAACTGGTTGAGATTTTCCAAAATACTCCCAATCTCATCGGGATCGTCAAAGTCACTTCCGACGCAACCGGGGCAGGGCGGGTTGCACCTCCACCCATTTTGCAAGAACTCGGACAGCTTGGGACCAACGATCTCCCCCGAGATACCGATGCCAAAGTACGTCGAGCTTTCTTGTATCTCAACGACCCTCAAACGAAGGAAACCGTTTATAGTTTGGCATTTCGGCTGGCGTGGATGTATCTATCAGCCCAAGGCATCGAACCGGAACTCACCGATAATGATTGGGTCAAATTCGACGATGCCGTTTTTCCGGTCGTTGAATCGAACGATGGGGGGTACGTTCGCATCGATGCCAAAGGCTATCAAGTTTTGATGAACTATCGCGGCCCCCAGAATAGTTTCACCATCGTCGAACTCAACGATGTATTGGAAAAGAAGGTAGATCCCGAGCTATTTCGCGATCGCATCGTTCTGATTGGTTCGACGGCCCCCAGCCTCAACGACGTATTTGATACTCCTTACAGCAGTACTCTCATTGCCGCCCCGGAACAAATGAGCGGTGTGGAAGTTCACGCCAACCTCACCAGTCAAATTTTAAGCGCCACCCTCGATGGACGCACGATCGTTAAAGTCTTGCCCGAATCTTGGGAATGGCTGTTGATTTTGGCAGCCGCCACCGGAGGTGCGATTATCAGTTGGCAGTGGCGCTACACTCAGGGCTTTACGAAAATTCTTCCCCTGGTCGTTTCTATTGTGGGATGGGGAGGAATTGCCTATCTCCTGTTTCTGAGTGGTTGGTGGATTCCTGTCGTTCCCCCCGTTTTGGCAGCCGTTCTCTCCTCCGTGACGATAACCATTTATGTCGCACTCACGGCGGCCAATATTCGTCAAGCCTTCAGCCGCTATCTTACGGATGAAGTGGTGGCCAACCTCCTGGAAACGCCTGAAGGTTTGGAGATGGGCGGCGAGTTGCGCACGATTACGATTCTCACCTCGGACTTGAGGGGATTTACTTCGCTTTCGGAACGGCTATCGGCTCAGGAAGGTCCGCAAAAAGTGGTGTCCATCCTCAATATCTACCTCGAAGCCATGGCTGAGGCGATTACCTCCTACCAAGGCACCATCGATGAATTTATGGGAGATGGAATTTTGGTGCTGTTTGGTGCCCCCACCCAGCGAGAAGACGATCCCGAACGGGCTGTTGCCTGTGCCGTGGCGATGCAGTTGGCGATGAAGGGCGTAAACCAACAGATGGCCGAGTTGGGGTTACCGGATTTGGAAATGGGGATCGGGATTAATACCGGCGAAGTCGTGGTAGGCAATATCGGTTCCCAAAAACGAACCAAGTATGGTGTGGTGGGTTCCCAAGTCAACTTAACCTATCGGATCGAATCTTACACCATCGGGGGGCAAATTCTCATTTCCGGCTCTACCCTCGATCGGGTTCGAGATATCGTGCAAACCAATGGGGAACAACAAGTTTCTCCCAAGGGGGTTAAAGAACCGATTACGATTTATTCCGTTTCGGGTGTCAGTGGAGATTACAATTTGACCTTGAGTCAGGAAGCAGAAACTTTTGTGAGGTTGCCCGAAACAATTCCGTTGGAATATCGAATTCTCGAAGGCAAACATATTAGCGAAACGGCTTTTGAGGGAACGTTGCTCGAACTTTCCGAGCACTCGGCTAAGGTAAGCTTCGATCGCAGTCTTCGCCTTTTAGTCAATCTCAAACTCCGATTCAAACCGAAGGACAAACAAGATCGATCGGGTAGTGAATTTTACGCCAAAGTCTTGAAAAAATCTGGGAACAACGATACCGAGTTTATTTTGCGCTTGACCTCCGTGCCTCCGGATGTGAAAGCCACCTTCGATCGACTTTACCAAGCGTCGAATTCTAGCACCGCCTCGAATGTCACCTCCGCTCAAGCCTAAGGTCGGCGTTCTCCCCCAAGATTGACAACTCAAGCAACCGATCTGAGATTGTTCGCTCTGATTTTTACCGCTTATCACTTACCGTTCAGCGCGATCCCCATCTATTTTTCGCTCTTTTAGTCTAAATACCTATTCATCCTAAGTCCCATTTGATTCAAGAGTTTTCGATTCTTTTTAGAATTGAAAGATTGTCAAAAACTTAATATTTTCTTTGGGATCGGGCTAAAATTCCAAGGATAGAATGGAATAGCGATCCCAACGGTGAGTTCCAAAAAGAACTTTTATGAAAACCTCAAACTGCTTGATTTCTGCTTGTCGGTCTTGTCGGTATTATAAACCTGAAGGACGACGAGGGGGGCAGTGTCAACTTCTGGGTGCTCCGGTGCGCGGCAGCTGGAAAGCTTGTTGTCATGCATTTCCACCTTTTGCACCATCTTGGGAACATTTTGAAGAGCTGATGACCATCGACTCAGAGGAAGCAGCAATGCACGAGCGTTTGCCATTACGTTCGTCGGAGTCTTCTCGGTCAACAGCCCTAATATCCCAGAATTCAGCTTCCTTAAAAACAACGAGTTCTAAGGCGATGGTGGTCTGATTTCGGGAAATTTCGCGCTCGAAAAGTTTCGGAACTTTTCCGAACAAACCATCCTTAAAACCCTTTAAAGTTGGTGATGTCAGAAATCTAACCTCATTCAACCCCGTCCGGTGCGAACGCGATGGGGTTTTCCAGACATTGTTTTCGAGGTCTTGTTTTCGAGGTCTTGATGGTTCTCGAGTTGCGAAAACCCGCGCGAACCCGGTGCGAACATGGCGCTAATCATTGCTAACAGTAGGCACTGATATCCTCACCGCACTCATCGGCAAGATAGCAAAGCGCTCGGAAACGCAAACCGACCACCTCATCGTAGAAGGGATTTAATTTGCACAACGGCGGAATCCGGAAGAGAGTAATGTCGAACCATTTGACTTCTCGCTCAAAGGGACATTGAGCGGGAATCCATCGGCAAATCTGCCGAGCGACTTCGGGTGTGGTTGGAGTCAGTCGATTTAACCACTGCCGTAGGGGTTTGAGGGGAGCGAACCCTTTGAGCCGATCGAAACGGAATCCCTTAGAAAATTCAATGGGTTCTGGAAGTTGGTGAGGGTGAGATGGGTGCGATCGCACCCAACTTGAAACTACAACGTTTTGAATGATATCGCTAACAACGCTCATGCTTAATGTTTTCCGCTACATTTGCGCAACAAAGCCCGCTCGGTGAAGCATCGAGAGTAAGCGGGGCGGAGTTTACCGCTTTTCGGGCTAAAGACGATCAACTGCTTTCGGGCAGGACGAAATAACAGGATCGAGGGTACGATCCCCTAAAATTGACAGAAAATTGACAGCTAAATCCGATCGCCAATTGACAACTCAATCGACTCGCGAACAATCCGGGTAGATTGTGAGGATTTGGAGTAGAACGGTCAAGGTGTAGAGCGCGATCGCACAGATAAAGCGAACGAGTTGGATGTTCGAGTTAGCCCGCCCTCAGACTGTGCACGGGAGGGAATCGGGAAACGCACGGCGGTCGCAACCTACGGAAGGGTTCGGCAAGACTTGCGCCGAAGGCATGAGTCTAATGCATTATCTGTTGGCTAGACTCTCGGATCTGTTGTTCTCTTACGACAGTTCGACCGAGGATTCGGGATAAATGTTTCCCATTCTCGAACGAGATGCAGGTGTCGTTCCGTCCTAGAGCGAACTGCCTGTCTTCATTATGACATCAGAATAAGCAATCGACTTGATAAGTTTAACTTATTTTTCACGTTGGGGCTGACGGAGAATTTGTTCGCGACCAGAGTATTGCAAGTCGCCTCGAATCGACGGAGAACCGGGACGATGAGTCACGGTTCTTTGCAGGTGACTCGTTCCAGATGTCGATCGGGTTTCGCGAATCATTTGTACCATGCGCGGCAACAACCGTTTCACCATCGCCCGTTGCTTCCGTCGCACGGGAACCAATCCTTTATCGAGTTGGGAAATTTGACCTTGAATAGAGGCAACGCGATCGTGAAGGTGCTGCCACTTGGTCATTTCCACCGGGGTCATCTGTTGGGCGAGGGCTTGCATCTGTCCGTGTAGCTGGGCGATCTCATTCTCGATCTGCCGCACTTCTGCGGACGGTTCTGACAAGCGATCGAGGCGATCGTAGAGTTGGTGGAGTTCTTGACTCAGGTGAGCGGCCAAATCCTGCTTTTGCACCGCTTGTTGTTGTAACTCCCCTAAGTCGGCACGCAGTTCGGCCAGGGATTGCTCGAGCCGCTCTAACTGTTCGGGTTTAAACTTCACCCGCACTTGCTGCTTGAGGGCTTCGATTTGACCTGCCATCGTTTGATTGGACTGTTCGAGGGCACTCAGCTTTTGGACGGTGTTATTGAAGTCGAGGGGATCGGGGTAGGTTGCCAGGGTATCGTGAATTTGGGCGATTTCCGCTCGCTGCTTTTGCTGGAACTGCTGTTGCCATCGCTTGCGATTTGCCCAATTGAGCGAAGCCGTTAAAGTCAGAGGCAAACCGAGTACCAGGATTTCTTTGGTGAGGACGGTTGCTCCCAAGCCCAGCCAAGAACCAATTACGGCAGCGCGTTCCGTCGTTTCTAACCAGTGCGGTTTTTGAGTATTGCCCATTACTGTTTCCAGGGGTGAAGATTTGGCTTTTTGTATCGCGTTGTATAGCAGCCTGACGCTCGGGCTAATATACGTTCGGCAACGATCGAGAATGGAGCCGATATAATATTAGAATGGCAGCGGTATTTAGTGAGTTTATAAACCCTGAATCCCTATCTGTATGTGTCTCGGTTGACTTAAGAAAGACGCTCTATATTGTAGTACGGTTTGCTGTTACTGTCACCTGGCATCCGATCGAGGAAGTCCAACAAAATACGATGGCAATTAACCTGCAAAAAGGACAGCGGATATCCCTGACTAAGGAAGCACCGGGTTTGAGGCGGTTGATGTGCGGACTGGGTTGGGATGTTGCGGGTTCCCAATATTGGGGACTCCGAAGAGTTTTTGGAAACGGAGAGGATTTCGATCTCGATGCATCGGTTTTTTGTTTGAACGATCGAGGTCGAGTCTCTCGTGGAGAAGATGTTGTCTACTATGGAAATTTACGCCATTCTTCGGGGGCAATCGTTCATGGTGGAGATAATCTAACGGGAGAAGGCGATGGGGATGACGAGCAAATTTTCATCGATTTACCGAAAATCCCCCAGGACATCGTTCGACTAGCAATTACTGTTAATATTTACGACTGTCGCGCTCGCCGTCAAGATTTTCAACAAGTTAAAAATGCATTCGTTCGTTTAGTCGATCGAGCCACGCAAAAAGAGTTAGCCCGCTATAATCTTTCGGGAGAAAACTATTACGGTATGACGGCAATGATGATGGCTCATATTTATCGCTCCCCACAAGGATGGCAGCTTGAGGCTGTTGGCCAAGGTTTGCAGGTCAATGGTTTGGATGCGATCGCCCGCTCTTTTGGCTGATGCGTCGAGCGTTAATATTCATTTATAAAATCTTTTCTTGTATTTTTAAAGATTTAAATTTATAAAATATTTTTCGCAGATAAAACTAGAAATTCGATTCAAAAAAATATTAACGCGGTGTGCGCTCTTTTTGCGCTAGAAAGGATGGTGAGCGAGTCGAAAAATATCCCTTTTCCCATTCCCCCTTCCCCCCGTGGAAGAGGATTTTGGAGAATTAAGTTGCACATGGCGTTATTAGATTGTTTTTGTCTGACGGTATAAATACGGCTTAAATCGATCCAATAACTTCGTTAAATATCTTGGCTTTTGAAACAATTATTAATTTGAATTTTTGAGAAAAAATATTACGATATAGATCGTTGTATTTATCTTAAATTTAAAATGTCGATCGAACTCAATAAAGGCGGAAAAATTGACCTAAAAAAATCGAGTCCGAGCTTAAGATATGTTGGTGTGGGTTTGGGGTGGGATATTAATGAAAGCGTGCAATCGAATTACGACTTCGATCTCGATGCTTCTGTCTTTATGCTGGGCGCCAATCGAAAAATCCCCAACGAGCAATTTTTTGTGTTCTATAACAATCTCAAGTCTCCTGACGGTTCCATCGAACATTTTGGGGATAATCGGACGGGGGAAGGGGGTGGCGATGATGAAACCATCGAGATCGATTTAAAAAAAGTCTCTCCAGAGATCGAAGAAATATTATTTGTGGTCACTATTCACGATAGCCAAACCCGAACTCAAAACTTCAGACAAGTACAAAATTCCTATATTCGCCTCTACGATGCCGCGACCGAAAAAGAGGTTATGAAATATAAGTTGAACGAAGCCTTTTCCCAAGAAACTGCCATTGAATTCGGTCGATTGTACAAGCACAATCGCCAGTGGCAGTTCCAAGCCATCGGTTGTGGCTACACCAATGGTTTGCAAGGCTTTGTCGATCGATACGCATCGTAACCGAACCGAAGTTTTGAATGGGTTGCAGATCGACTCAGAATGCAAGCGGGGATTTCACTCTATTCTCCGTAACAACCGATCTGATTTTAAGCTTATCTAAAACTGGTGTTAACCTAAAGATAAAGACTTTCGAACTCAATCCGTGGATGTGCGGTATCGCATCCGATAGGTTCAAGAAAACTCCGTAAAAGTGCGGCAACATCAAAACCCGAGGTCAATCCTCGCGATCGGCTATATCAGAAAAAATACCTAAAATGTAGCCTTTACCTCTTTGTGGGGAGACCGTTCGGGCTATGGTGGAGAATGTTCGGCATTCGACAATGGGTGATTGATGGATTTGCTCGAGTATCAAGCTAAAGAACTTTTCGAGGAAGTGGGTCTTCCCGTACTGCCCTCGCAAAAAATTAGCGATCCCCAAGATTTGAAGGAATTAAAAATTCCTTATCCCGTCGTTCTCAAATCTCAGGTGCGGGCGGGAGAACGCAAGCAAGCGGGAGGCATTCGATTTGCGAGCAACACCATCGATGCAGTCGCCGCAGCTCGCTCGATTTTACACTGCTCGATTCAGGGAGAATATCCCACAATCGTTTTGACTGAAGCCCAGTACGAGCGCGATCGGGAATTTTATTTGGCCGTCGTCCTCGATCGTAACGCCCGTCGCCCCGTATTGCTCGGTTCCACCCAAGGCGGCAGTCGCGCCGATTTGACCCCGGAATCGATTCAACAAGTGCACGTGCGGCATAAGTTTTCCCCTTTCTACGCCAGACACCTCGCCATCAAAATGGAACTGACTGGGGAAACGATGGCATCGGTGAGTACCGTTGTCGAAAAAATGTATGGCTTGTTTTCCCGGTACGATTTAGACCTGGTGGAAATCAACCCCCTGGGGATTCGAGCCAATGGTGAAGTGATGGCCCTCGACGGTAAAGTCTCCGTCAACGAGCGAGCATTGGGGCGTCACCCCAATTTAGCCCAAAAACTCAGCGATCGCAGCCAGCTTACAGAGCATTCTCCAACCTCCGAAGACGCGGGAGAAGACCCCAGAGAGTTAGAAACCATCGAACGGGATGGAAATATCGCCATTGTCTCCAACGGCACGGGGCTAACTCTAGCAACCCTCGATACCCTCTATCAAGCCGGAGGCCGCCCAGCGAGCATTCTCAATATCGGTGGAGATGCCGCCACCCGCACGACTCCCGAAATGTTGTGCGATCGCTTAGAACGCGGTCTAGAACGAGCCAGCCAAAACCCGAAGATTGAGGCAATTTTGGTAAATTTACTCGGGAATGCCATTTCTCCGGTGCGCCTGCGGGACATCATTTCAACCTACATCGCGCGCCAATCTTCCAGAAATCGCTTACCCCATCTGGTGGTCCGGGCCGTCGGTAACAGCATCGAAGAAGTCACCACCGGTAATATCCCCCGTCACGTTTCTTTCGCACGGACTTTAGACGATGCTGTTTTGCGAGCGGTGTCCGTTCTCGCCCGAGTCTAGAACGATAGTCTCGCAAAATTTTAGATTCTCAAGATTTTCCCTTCTCTCTCCCCGATGAGCTTTACCCCCAAAACCACTGTTTTAGTGCAAGGAATTGCCGAACCTCTCGGTTCGACCAATGCCGCATTGATGAAAGATTACGGCACTCGCGTTGTCGCAGGGGTGAGTCCCGGCTTGGGCGGGCAAACGCTGCACGATATTCCCGTTTTTGATTTGGTGGAACAAGCACGGCAACAGGTCGGACCGATCGATATCGCCACAATTTGCGTTCATCCTTATCGCGCCCTCGATGCCGCCCTCGAAGCGATTACTGCGGGGATTCGCCAACTGATTATCCTCACGGAAGGGATGCCTCCCCTGGATATGGTGCGGCTGCTGCGTAAAGCCGAATATACCGAAACCTTTGTCGTCGGGCCGAGTTGTCCGGGGATTATCGTACCGGGAAAAGTGCTGCTGGGAACTCATCCCAAGGAATTTTATACCCCCGGTTCCGTGGGATTGCTCGGTCGCAGCGGAACGCTAACCTACGAAATTGCCCTCACCCTGACTCAAGCGGGTTTGGGTCAGTCTATTGGGGTGGGGATTGGCAGCGATGCGATCGTGGGATCGTCTTTTCTCCAATGGCTGCAAATGTTGGATGAGGATGAGAGTACCGATGCGATCGTTTTAGTGGGGGAAACGGGGGGTGAAGGGGAAGAAGCCGCCGCGGAGTATATTCGAGAAGCGATCGATAAGCCGGTCGTGGTCTACGTTGCCGGTCGCTACGCCCCCAAACACCGCCTCTTCGGCCATACGGAAACCCTCCTGGCATCCCGTCCGAACGGTCAGTTCCCAAGTACGAGTGCCGTTTCGGGCATGGGGACGGCACAACGTAAAGTGGAAGCGTTCGTTCAAGCGAAAGTGCCGGTGGCCGATCGTCCGTCGGACATCCCTCGGTTGGTGAAAAAAGCGTTGAGTCGTAAGTGATAAGTGAATGGGGGCGACCGCAGCAATTTACTACAGCCAGGATGGTTACGATACCGGAGGAGCAAGACTTCTGGGGCGGCAAGCGGCGGGAGAGGGGTTCCTCAAGGGGTTGGTGCGGTATGGAACGGCGGAGTGCTTGTATTGCTATTGTGGCAGCGAAGGGGAGTTTCGGGAATTTGGAGATCGGGTTGGGCCTTGGATGCGCCACCCTCGCCGGATGCAATGGTTACCCATCGGCGAAATCGAGGCTTTGAACGCAGCGGGAACCCTGTACGTCCCCAGTCCGACGCTGGGAAATCTGGCATGGCAGCGCAGTTACTTCGATCGGCGATCGTACAGCTTGTGCGGTATCACACACACCACGGCGAGTCAGGGGGTGATGCAGGCGATCGGGGATTTGCTCGTTGCGCCTTTTGAACCGTGGGATGCAATAATTTGTACCTCCCAGGCGGCAAAGGCGGGGGTGGAGTCACTGCTGGCAAGCTGGGGGGATTATTTAGCCGGGCGAACGGGGGGGAAACCGAAAATAGAGGTGCAGTTACCGGTGATTCCTTTGGGTGTGGATGGCGATCGCTTTCTCCCAGCGGAGGCGGCAAAACCGGTTGGCGATCGCTTGCGGCAGCAGTTGGGGATTGCCCCAGAGGATATCGTCGTTCTTTTTGTCGGCCGCCTGATCGCCCACGCCAAAGCCCATCCCGTCCCCACCTATCTGGCCCTGGAACGGGCAGCCCAAGCCACCTCAAAACGGTTGCATCTGATTCAGGCGGGTTGGTTCGAGTTGCCCGAACACGAACATGAATTTAAAAAGAGTGCGGCGGTGTTTTGCCCGTCGGCGAACGTGATTTTTCTCGACGGACGACAACCGGACATTCGCGATCGCATTTGGTACGCGGCCGATATCTTCCTCTCCCTGGCCGATAACATTCAGGAAACCTTCGGGTTAACGCCGATTGAGGCGATGGCTGCCGGATTGCCGGTTATCGTCTCGGATTGGAACGGGTATCGAGAGTCGGTGCGCGATGGCATTGATGGCTTGAGAATTCCCACGCTGTTGCCCCCGGCTGGTAGCGGTTCGGACATCGCCCGCCACTATTTTGAAGAGCGCATCAACTACAGTACTTATATCGGGGATGTGGCGAGTTTGACGGCGATCGATGTGGAGGCTTGCGCGACAGCGTTGGTGCGGTTGATTGCTGACGGGGAACTGCGGCGCAAAATGGGTGAAAATGGACGGCAACGGGTGAGAGAAACCTACGATTGGTCGGTGGCGATCTCAGCCTACGAGGCGTTGTGGGAGGAATTGGCGATGCTGCGAGGGAGTGCGCCGCTTTCGGTATATCCGACTCAGAAGGGTTTTCCCCATCCCCTCGGAGACGATCCGTTTCGCACTTTCGCCCATTATTCCAGTCAAACCCTGGCCGATACGACAGTGGTGAGTTTGGGTTCGATGGCGACGGTGGAGGGGGTGAAAGCGGTGATGGGGTTCGGGTTCGATCTCACGGGGTTTGAGTTGAGAATGCCCCCGGAAACCCTCGGTCAATTGTTGGCCCAAGTGAGGACTCGGGGAAGGGCGACGATCGAGGAATTGAAACAGTGCTTTTCCCAGACATCCCCCGATCGACTTTATCGTACTATCGTTTATTTACTAAAATTCGATATCTTAAAAGTAGTCGATCGATAATATTTTTTTCAAACCATTTAAAATCATCAACGAGGAATCAATAATGCTCGTTAAAGGCGATCTGCTTCGGGAAATAGCTGACAAAAATATCGGTAATTCGGCCACATCAATGGAAAAACAGGCGATCGCGAGTTTAGTGACGCGCCTGGAAGAATGCAATCCCAATCCTAAACCTCTCGAAGCCCCCCACTTACTCGATGGTAATTGGCGATTGCTCTACACCACGAGTCGAGAACTTTTAGGACTCAATAATATTCCCCTGGCAAACCTGGGAAATATTTATCAGTGCGTGCGGGTGAAAGATGCTAAAATATACAATATTGCGGAGCTTTCAGGGCTACCGTCTTTAGCGGCAATTTTTAGTGTCAGCGCCCGGTTCGAGCCACAAAACGAGCGGCGAGTCGATGTTAAATTCAATCGCATCGTTTCGGGTTTTCAAAGTCTTCTAGGTTACCGATCTCCGAGTCAGTTTATCGAGCGCATCGAGTCGGGAAAAAACTTTCGATTTCAAGCGATCGATTTTTCGATTCCCGATGGCAACCAGCAGGGATGGCTCGATATTACCTATCTTGATGAGGATTTGCGCGTCGGGCGGGGAAATCAAGGGAGTATCTTTGTCTTAGACAAAGCGAGCTAGTACTCTGCCAACCCAACTTTGCCTGGTTAGATCGTATGCAGTTGATTTTTCGCTCGCTAAAGTCCCGACTATAAACTAGGCAAACTTTCCTTGGTGGAGTACTCGTGCCGCTACGGGTCATGAAAAATGCAAAATACTTAATATCCCTTGAATCGGTTGATAGCCGATCGTTGATTTCTACCGTTCTGCACTAATTTGAGTCGGCATTCTGTTGTTGAAGATCGATAGGCTGGCAACAAACCCTCGAGTATTACTTATTTTAATTTGGGTTTAATTCGGGTTGGGGTTGGGATTAGATTGAGAATTCGGTTGAGGATTGGGTTGGGGATTTGCCATGCCGGGATTTTCGTAAAAAATGTAGCTAGTTGAATAATCGCTAAACTCGAAATAAACTCGTTTTTCTCCTGCATCCACTTGATAATTGAGATTGCGATCTAAATGTCCGTAGCCGTATCGATAAGGACGGGGAGTTCCGCGATCGCTCGTTCCGTAGGCAGTAGAAAGCTTATCAATTTTAATAAATCGATTGACGAGCTTATCTCCGGCGTAAATGTCTAAAACACCATCGGTTCCCGTCCAGTTTTGAATTTGTCGACCCACTTTATTTTGAGCCTCTTGAGTACATCCGACGATGGCAACCACAAATAATATCGCAAAAATCGTTTTTTTCATCGACTCAACTTCTCAATTTAATCTTTTCTTGTCAGCATTCAATAAAACGTTAGGTTAGCACTCTATCTACTCTTTTGGTTTTAAAGTATCATTCGATCGGGAAAAATCGAAAACCGAGTTCAACGCTTTCGATTGGCGCTGTTTCCAAGCTGCCGAGCGATCGTCGTCCTAGATTCTGAGGTACGGAGAATTGTAAAGATTGTCTGCACTCTCAGCTTGAATTTGCTAGCATATATTGAAAAAATAGTAACAGTGTAAATGCCCGAAAGACGTGGCGTTTTTGCAAGCACGGGTCGCTATCTCTTGAGAAACAGCGCAATTTTGCAACATGAAAGTCGAGTTTTGAGAATTTAATGACAAATTCTTCGATCGTTCAATCTTCTTCTGACTCAAACACAAACTCAAATACAAAGCATCAGGGTGTCATCGAACCGAGTAGCCGAGACTTAGCCATGGCGATTGCCAGTGCGGCGGACGATCGCAAAGCGGAAGATATCGTCATCTTGAACGTAGAAGGGGTTTCCTATCTGGCGGACTACTTCACCATTGTCACCGGCTTCTCTAAAGCCCAAGTGCGGGCAATTTCCGAATCCATTCGCGATCGCCTCGAAACGGAGTTCGAGCGCGAGTGTCCCCGCACCGAAGGACAATCGGAGGGAACCTGGATACTGCTTGACTACGGGGATGTCATCGCCCATGTTATGATGCCCGAAGAACGAGAATTCTACAATTTAGAAGCGTTTTGGGGACATGCCGAACGGTTGATCTATCCCGAATCTGCTTCAGAAAATCAAGATTAACTGACCCAGCCAGAACCCTCCGCGACGCTTCGCCCCGCGCTCTACTCGGGACGGAGGTAAGCAATCTCCGATTGTGCCGTCGTGGAGAGTGAGGGTTTCGTGGGAATGGCAGGTCGGGTATAATACTCAAGGTCGGCAAAACCAACAAGTGCTAACCGCCGCCTGTCAACTGAAACAAAGTCAATTAAAGATCCGGTGCGGAGGGGCATCCCGTGTCGTTACTAAAGCTTACCGAGTAACCGAAGCAAAAGCTGGTGTTGGTAAGAAGCCAGCGCTGTACTTTTGGGTCAGCGTCTGGAGTATGTCACTCCAAGCACTATTCGGGAAACGGGAAATCGATCGTGGAACCCAAGCTCAATAAAACCTACACCCAAATCTGTCCGGTTCCCACGGAACAGCAGCCGATCGTCGAGTATCAAACCCTCAGCGAATCCTGTCTGTTCCGTTCCTGTACGGGGGAATTGCGCCGCTACCTGAAGATGCTGGCTTGGTTTTGGGTGCCGAGTTGGTTGTTTGTCGGTCCCGTGGTAGCGGCGAGTTTCTCCCCCGAAAAGTTTCCCGTCCGGTTTGTCCTCGGTGGTTCTGCCGGGGCGAGTTTTGTCGTGTTGTTGCTGGTGGTTCGGTTGTATTTGGGATGGAAGTACGTGAGCGATCGCCTCTCGGATACCACCGTAGTTTATGAAGAATCCGGCTGGTACGACGGTCAGCGATGGACGAAAACTCCGGAAATTCTCACCCGCGATCGCCTGGTGGTTTCCTACGAAATTCAACCCATTCTCAACCGCTTGCAACGCACGTTTTACTGGCTGGGTGGCGCGTACCTGGCTGGAGGAGTCGTTTGGGGTGTTTTGGCAGTTTCGGGTTAAGTCTTCGCTGACCAGTAGTAGGATGTGTCTGAGGACTGCTTTGAGTGGGTGAAGATCGCCTGAGT
The DNA here is from genome assembly GCF_057467645.1 of Zarconia sp. Taxonomy (NCBI): domain Bacteria; kingdom Bacillati; phylum Cyanobacteriota; class Cyanophyceae; order Oscillatoriales; genus Zarconia; species Zarconia sp. The sequence continues at coordinate 19,913 of NZ_JBRJXU010000009.1, read as the reverse complement.
TCGATCGTGGGTTGCCTGCTGGGAATGGCTATCGGCGATGCCTTGGGACTCCCCGTAGAAGGGTTATCGCGCCGTCGGCAACATCGGATTTATCCTCACGCGCTCGATCGCTACCACTTTTTATTGGGTAAAGGTATGGTTTCCGACGACACGGAACATGCCTGTATGGTGGCGCAATCTTTAATTGTTTCTGGGGGAGACGAAAAGCAATTTTCCCATCTGTTGGGATGGCGGCTGCGATGGTGGTTGCTGGGATTCCCTGCCGGTGTGGGATTGGCGACATTGCGCTCTATCGTCAAACTCTGGCTGGGGTTTCCCAGTTCTCGCAGTGGGGTATTTTCTGCCGGGAACGGTGCGGCGATGCGAAGTGCGATTCTCGGGGTTTGCTACGGAGATGATGCCGAGAAACTGCGGGCTTTGGTACGAATTTCGACCCGCATCACCCATACCGATCCGAAAGCGGAATACGGGGCACTAGCCGTGGCGATTGCCGCTCATACCGCCCGAACTGAGGCGATCGTTACGCCACAAGTTTATCGGAAAAACCTGGCTGCCGTTCTCGATCCAGAAGCGATAGAGTTTTGGCGTCTTATCGATCGAGTTATCGACAGTACCAACGATGGTTCTATTGAATCTCTCGCTGCTGATTTGGGCTGTTCGGGTGGGGTTAGTGGTTATGTTTATCGTACCGTGCCGATGGTTTTGCGGGTGTGGTTCGAATATCCCGATCGCTATCGAGAGGCAATTACCCAAATTATCCGCTTGGGTGGCGACACCGATACTACTGCGGCAATTTTAGGGGCGATCGTTGGCGCGCGGGTGGGCAAATCGGGAATTCCCCAACGGTGGCAGGATGACTTGTGGGAATGGCCCAGATCGATCGCCTGGATGGAACGGTTGGGGGAACGATTAGCGCAAAGCATCGACACCGGCCGATCGCAACCGGCGTTATCGTTACCGATTCTTGGCGTGTTGGCACGAAATCTCGTGTTTGCGATCGTGGTGATTCTCCATGGATTTCGCCGACTATTACCACCGTATTAGAGAGTGTCGTCACAAGATTTTAGCCCACAGAGCAATGCATCGGATATAGACGGCAGCGAGGATGGAGGAGGAGTTATAGCTATAGCCAGGAGTATTAGGACATTGGTGAAGGTGAGCTGGGGGAGCGGGGGAAGCAGGCGTTGCTGGGGGAGAAAGATGCTCGTGTAAATTCAGACTGTCCTAACAGTTATGGCTACAGCTATAGCGGTTCGTTTAGCAATGCCACACCATCGCTGGAGGTGAAGAAATAAATGCATTTTCAAGTAGACGTCGTAGCTTGTAAAGCTAAAGCTATCGCTCGTATTGACGCTTTTGCTTACGGTTCTTTTTGCCAGGAATAACAACTTCCATCTCTTGCTTAGTCGCCTGTTCGACGATGGCATCAGTCTCATAAGCGCGGTCAGCGAATATGTCTTGTGCATTGATGCCCTTGACTAATGCCAGGGCTTGTGTATATTCTTATAAAGAATATTGACTAATACTCAGGAAAACTCTAACAAGCATACTGCAGGCATCTACTGTCAGATTTCCCCTTGTGCTTCGTACTTGGTGTTGCGACTTGTGAGTTAATTGCCACCTTTAGCTCCTGCCCCATGGAGATAAACCTGAATATGACTTGCATCAATCGTGAGTCACTCATAATCGGGTTCTTCGATGAGAAGCTCCAGTAGTTTTTCCCAGACTCCCTTGTGTCACCAGCGACAAAAGCGTCGTTGTATATTTTTAGACCTCCAAATTCTATCATCCGGTAGTAAATCTCTCCACAGTGCTCCTGTAGCCAATATCCAGAAGACGGCGCTCCCGAAATTATCGACGCTCGCGAGCGACTCTGCTCCAGATTCCCTTACCTCTAGGTAAATGCGGCTCAAAAAAAATCATACCCGATCGGATATATCGTGTCTTCGATGCGCTTCCATATTCTTCTACTTATCACAGAGGCAATAATCGCCTATTGTCTATCTCGTGACGATACTATCTAGGGAAAATTAAAAGTCGTACTCTACCGCATTAGTTTTGAGAGAAAATCTAATTTTGAAAGTATTGATTCGCAAATATTCTAGAGATTAACAACCCATCAGAATGAGTGTGTTTGGGTAGCTCATCTTCGTCTGGGGGTTTTGTCAATTTGTCTAGCTGAATAGTTATATGAATTATAGCGGTTTTCATTATGGTAGAACCCAGTTTGGTCGCTGGGGTAGTCACGGGGACACCTCCCCGGCAGTTTATTCACATATTCTCGACTAATTCTTCGCGGAGTCAATGTTTTTGCAAACAGCTAGAGTTCCAGACGTAATTTAAAAATTTAAAATCAGCTAGCGATGACCCAGACAAGCAACTCTACCCAAGAATATCTGAACCAGGGGGCAAGCCTTTTACTTGAGAATAAATATGAGGAAGCAGAAAAAGTATATCGGCTAGCTATCGAACTTCAACCCGATCATCCTTGGGTTAATTGTAATTTAGGGCGATCGCTTTTGTATCAAGGGAAAGTCGAAGAGGCAATTCCTTATTTACAAAAAACTATTGAATTAGATAACAATATAGCAGAGGCTTATTATAGCTTAGGGAATACTTTTGCCCAGAAAAATGAGTTCGATCGAGCAGTTAATGCTTATTATAAAGCAATTGAGTTAGAACCAAATAAATTTATCTATTACCATCAACTAGCGGACACTTTATTCCTTCATAAAAAATACCAGGAATCTGTGAGTTTCTATCGCAAAGCCATAGAATTTAATTTTGAGTATGCCTGGTCTTATCATAATTTAGGAAAGGCATTATCGGAGCTAGGAAGATGGGAAGAGGCAATCGCAGTTTATCAGAAAGCCACTGAGTTATGGCCAGAGAATGCAGATTTTCATTATGGTTTGGGTCAGGCTCAGGTTAAGCTGGGACATGCGGAAGGAGGAATTACAGAATACCGCCGTGCGATTGAGTTACGTCCTCAATCTATTGTTACTGCTGAGTCTCAAATAAAATCCCAGAACCCAAGTGGTAAGCTAAAACAATTTTCACAGTTAACTCAGAAACGCATTTTAGTCATTAGCCGACGTGCCGATCGAATTTTTTCTAGTCAATCCAACACAGAAGTTCAGCAGTACTTTAAACGAAAAAGCTATCATATAGAATTTTGTGGTGATATCACAGAAATTGATGCTTTTAGTTTTGACGCGATTTTATTATTGGTTCATCTTTATGATGAAAAATTGATTATCAAAAGCTTGCGAAAACAGGGTTATTCTGGATTAATTATAGGTTGGTTTTGGGATAATCATCATGATTATTATGAAAATCTTAAAATAATTGACTGGGTCGATGTTTGTATTCCTGGACATGGGTTTGCTAAGGATTTACTTAAGAGTTCCCGGAGTATTCTCGATGAGGTTTCAGTTCCATTGTGTACAACCCAGTGGACAGTTGAACAGGCCCAGCATTGGTTTTCGATTTATGGAGAGCAGGAACGATCTAATCAACTCTATGGAGGCTTCACTCGCTATGATTTCTCAGAGCGGCGAAATCGTTTAATCGAGCAAATTCAGCAGGAGATTCCAGATCATCGGATACTCTTGTTCGATCAGGCGAATCAGGAAGTTTATTTTGGACTGAATTTGGAGGATCGCTTCAAGCAGTGGTGCGGTTATAAGGTTTCCTTGTGTTTGCCGTTGAATCGGGATCTATCGCAACGGTTTTTTGATGCACTGCTGTGTGGACAAGTGCCCATTGTACCGAGCAATGTGATGGATTTAGATCGGGTATTCCCGTCCGATCTTCAAACTTCCTTGCCTGTAGTGAGGATAGATGACGATAGTGTAGAGAGTATTCGAGATGCCTATGGCAAGGCATTAAAATTATTTGAGATAGGTGGGATTGAAGGGGCTAGAAAGCGACATCAATTTGCGATCGAACGCCACATGCTGGTTCATCGACTCCAGCAAATCATTAGTAATGTAGAGCATTTAGCGGTTGGTGCAGACAATATTTCTCCTACCCCTCAGATTGAAGACCAAGGCATAACAGCAGATGAGTACATTCAGAAAGGTCTTGAAGCTGCGCAGAATGGGGATTTTGACCAGACGATCGTGTCATATATTGAAGCGATCGACATAAAATCAGCACAAAAGATTGAGATTTATCATTTCCTCACGAATAAGCTGAAAGAAATAGAAGATTTTGAGCGTGCTATCCAATTTTGTCAGCTCGGTTTAAATCATTATTCAGAGGATGTTCAACTCTCTCGGACTCTTGCTTCTTGTTTCGCCAAAGTCGGAGAGTATGAAAAGGCTGAGAAAATTTTTCAGTCAATTGTCGAACGACACGAAGAGCCATGGATCATTAGAGAGCTAGTGGAAGCTCAGAAGAATCAAGAAAAACTAGATGAAGCCCTGAGCAATATTAGATATGCAAATAATTTACTCCCTGACAACTGTTGGTTAAGATGGGATTTAGCTCAGCTCCTGAATCTGAAAGGCAAAAAGCAAGAAGCTGTGCGCGAACTGAAACAACTAATTCATGCAGAGGATGCGCCCAATTGGATCCGGGTTCAATTTTTGACAATGCTCGGGGATTTACTGCAGGAAGAAGATCGAGCACAAGCCAGTTGGTGCTATCATCGTGCATTTCAACTCGATCGCAATAACATTAAGCTCAAAGAGAAAGCTCTTCAAGCTTTGCACCATCTTGCAGATGACTATGCGGGCTTTTGCTTCAGGTATCATCTGTGGGAAGAATCTGAGAAAATATATCAGATCGTGAGTCTACTTGACCCGAATGATGCAGAAGCCCGATTTAGATTGGGGAATGTTTTAGAAAAGCTCGGAAAGAGAACAGAAGCAATCAAAGAATACGAGACCTGTGTCGAATTAGAACCGAATAACCCAACATACCTTGAAAAATTGGGGGATATATTTTCTAGTCAAGGGGGTTGCCCATCATTTGAAGAGCTTTCTTTCCCATAAAAGTTGTTTCGCGAAGAATCGTTTTGCTGCTGCGTTGGGCTTCTTATTGTCTAGATTTGAGGAGAAAGGATCGTGTATTTCGTGACTGGGCAGGAAAAGGCACTACTCCAAGATAAAGTCATACAAAGCCTACCTCAATGTACACAAGAGAAGGTCGCTATCTTGGTGGCCAGTGAATTTGAAGGAATTTTTAAGAACGGAGGGATTGGAACGTATTATCGAACCCTAAGTCAAAAGTTGGCTCAGGACGGTTGGAAAATTATTCTAATTCTTTTTAATGAAGAGGCAATTTTTGAGGGTGATTCCCATGTCCCTCATATCAGTAGTATCATTTCGGCAAATGCCTTAAATCGATTGCTCTCTACAACTGATTTGCATGAGTCGATTCTGGCACAGTTTGCCGATTGGGATTGGATTGGTCGAGAAGGTTACTGGATCTTATTTTTTTTAGAATCCCTCTGCCAGTATTTTAGTGAAAAAACACATCTCTATATTGAGTTTCAGGATTTCTGGGGAATTGGCTACCCAACAATAGAAGCTAAGGAAAGTGGTTTACTCAAAAGTAATACCGTAATTGCAACAACAATTCACGGTCCTCACGATTGGATTTTTGATGTAAATAATCGATTTACATTTGATGACGTTAATTCTTGGAAGTGGTTTTTTGATGTCAGCCAGAGGGAAAGACTATCTTTTGAAAAAGCCGATCTTTCGATCCATCTATCAAATTTTTTAAAGACAAGAGTATCCGGATATGGTTGGTCTGTAGAAGAAGCCATTCATTTGCCCTATTGTTTCCCAGTCATTGAGCAGGATTATCCTAAAAGTCATGACCCAGATGTTGATGCCCTCAACAGTAGAATTGGCGATCGAATCCCGGTTGTTTTCTTTGGTCGATTAGAGGAAAGAAAAGGGTTTTTAGTATTTGTTGATGCCCTGAAAAAGTTGAAACAAGAACTGCTGAGTAAGATATATGTCATATTCCTGGGTAAAGTCGTTTCTCTATCTCAACACGAGATCAAACAGTATAACAGTCAGACCTATTTAGACCGATCTTTTCCTGGGGTGCTTTCCTATGATATTTTCCCGGACCTATTTTCTCAACAGGCTTTAAACTTTGTTCGCAATTTACACAATCCAATTGTCTGTTTGACGAGTATCGAGGAAAACTTTCCGAATACTGGACTTGAAATTGGTCAACTTGGGGTTTCTCTTGTTGCTTCTGCTACAGGAGGATTTCAAGAAACGATTGGTCTGGTCAAGCGTCAAGAGTGTCTGAGGTGGTTTAAGCCAGGAAATGCCTACTCCCTCAAGTCTGAGTTAGAAGATGCAATTGCTAGCTATCCCGAGCAACCTTTAGTTGCCAACGTTAACGCACTCGTTGAAGTCAATTCTGAATTACTGGCTCGGCGATTTGCTTTGATGACAGAAGCATTTGCAAATTCGCAGAATTCTTTTTCTGTAGGATCGGATGCTTCACTGACAATTCATTGTCATTTATCCCAGATTTCTTCTGAACACCATAACCTGTTCCTGAATAGCCTCAAGCGTATCTGTGATGGACAATTTAAGGTCATTCTAACCTATCAATTCGATGATAATCGCTACTACGAATACCTCAAAAGCATATACCCTGAGTTGAAATTTATTCAAGTGTCTGCAAACTTGTCTCTCGGTGATATCGTGAATACAGTTGTCAATCAACGTCCCTCTCGATATTTTCTGAACCTACCGACGGTAGATTGCATTTTGCTCGAAGGATTTGCTGAATCTTTCCAGAAGGCAGTGGCTCGTTCGGATGCTGATGTCATTACATTTCCAGTTATCCTCTCTCAATCCCAACCAATGAGAGTAGAGTCTCCCCCCAACTCATTGCTAGAGATTGTCACCTCGGAAAAAGTGGCGGAAGTTATTGCTGCGTTCAAAACGGATTTTATCCTACAGTCTCCCTATCAGGATAGTCTCAAACTACAGGCACACAATCTTCATCAGTTATGCAAGGCCATGGCAATGGGTCAGGATATTGTGAACTATCCTTATCCCCTGCTCACAACTCATCAAAGTTTAACTTTAGACGGTGAACCCATTGAATTTTTACAGCAAATTAACTCCATTTATAAAACTTTTGCGAGTGTTAGCCCTCAGTCTTGGCAAGGGCGACAACTGACGCAAGTCTTAAGCGGGTGTGAAAAATTATCCCACCTGAGCATCTATACCCAGCAAGTTGAGGCCGCTCGTCAAATAGATGAGGGTGAGAATGCTTTTTTAGATCGAGCGATAGAACAGTATCAGAAGGTTTTGCAACATCATCCTGACAATACGAATGTAAAACAGAAGCTGGGACGAATTTTTGTCAAGCGGGGAGATTGCGATCGTGGGTTTGAACGATATGACCTCAAGCGAGTCGATCGCAAACCGATTGAGCTTGAACCGAATGAGGTTCCCTGCTTCATGGTCGTGAGGAATGAACGATTGCGCTTGCCTTACTTGCTTGATTTCTATCGGAGTAAGGGGATCCGAAAATTCTTTGTTGCTGAGAATAACTCAGAAGATGGCACACCAGAATTTTTGGCAGAACAACCGGATGTTTATGTCTGGACAACAAATCGTTCCTACAAGGAAGCCCACATGGGAATCGATTGGAATGAGATCTTGCTCAAAAAATATGGTAATGGACATTGGTGCTTGAATATCGATGCAGATGAAGTTCTTTACTATCCTGGGTTCGAATCTTTTGATATCCCAGAACTGTGTCATCGTTTAGAGGCTCATGAAAAATATGCACTTCCAGTGGTTCTTCTGGATATGTATTCCGAGCAACCTGTGAGGGACAGTTTTTATCAGCAGGGAGACAACTTCCTGAATGTATGTCCTTACTTCGATCGAACTTTTTATCATTACACGGAGAAGAATTCTGGGCCTTGTGGCAATATGACCTACTTTCGAGGGGGACTCAGGCAACGCATTTTCAATCCAAATCCTCAGGATCTGGTTTTTACAGTCAATAAAGTTCCTCTATTTCGATACGACAAAGATGTTGTCATCTATGCAGGGCATCATTGGACAAATATTGCCAAGAAGTATATTCCACAAGCGAGAGGTGCATTACTTCACTTTAAGTATCTTCATAGTTTTGCAGAATATGTTGAACGGGAAGTGCAACGAGATGAGCATGTAGGAGGGGCTTTTGAATACAAGAAATATCAGACCAAGCTTCAGGAAGATTGGGATCTAACATTATTTAATGCTAACGAATCTGTAAAGCTCAATTCAAGTGAAGATCTCTTGAAACATCAAGTTATGCAGATCGGAGAGATCTTATAGATTGCAATAGGGTAATATCATGAGTGTGAAATATGATTCGAAAAATATGAGCAGCCCCTCCAAGCCGTCAGATGACAGTCCATCTTCAAAGATGGCTAAAGCTAAAAACCTGATTAGAGACGGAAAGCTTGATGAGGCTTATGGAATTTTAATGACGCTGAGAGCCAAAAAATGGGTCAAGCGTGAAGCCTACCAGCAGTTAATCAATGTTTGTGCATTCCAGGGCTATATTGATGAATTTGTGGAACTTTATACTGAAGCGATTCGTGCAGGTTTGGGCGGGAAAGTATATCTAAATCAGTTTTACTACAACGGAATCAGGAAAGTCAGTGATACAGAAACGATACAGCGGTTAATTGATTTCTTTCGTCAGACGATCGATGGTAACGAATCTGAAGTCGATAAGTTTACTTATCTTTGCTTAAGCGATCTCTATGTCAGGAGTGGTGAGATCGAAAGATCTATCTCAATTAATCAAGAATGTCTCTATCGATCTGTTATTAAAAGTGAAAAGCTACGATCGCTTCATCAGTCTAATGCTGAAAATAAAACCCTTAGAGCGCCTGATTTTATCATTATCGGAACCCTAAAATCAGGAACAACTTCTCTATACGATTACTTAGTGAAACATCCTCGGTTAATTCCATCCCTTGTCAAGGAGGTTCGGTTCTTCTCGTCTCACTTCGATCGAGGTCGTGATTGGTATTTTTCTAATTTTCCAGATACTATTCCTCCTGGTTTCCGAACCGGAGAAGCCACTCCAGGTTACTTTTCTTCAATTCATGCTCCAGAAAGATTATATTCTACGACACCGAATGCAAAGCTAATTCTTTGCCTACGCGATCCAGTGGACAGAGCTTTATCTCATTATTTTATGGCAGTTCGAGAGGGGCGAGAGGTTGAAAACTTGACGCATCTGATTGAGAGAGTTGAAAATATTGTCAACCACTCGGACTCACTAGGAGATAAAGAGTTAAGCCGAATACCAGATGCATTCTCTGATAGTTTTTATTATCGACATTTACAGAAATGGCTAAATAAATTTAGCATTAATCAAATTATGATTGTCAAGAGTGAAGATTTGTTTGAGTCACCGCAAGTGGTGCTCGATAGAATTTGTGATTTTCTAGAAGTCGATCGTTTTAGTTTTAATGATTTGAAGATCGTCAATGAAGGAAATTATGAAGCTGTTATTCCAGAAATTAGACAAAAAATTGAGAATTTGTACAGGTCTGATTTTAATAAATTGAGACAATATATTAGCAATTAAAATTTTTTTTATTGCGTGAGTTTCAACTGAGTCATTATAGAACAGAAAATCTATGTCAATATTAAATTAGTTTTAAAATAAGAAAATTTTAATTTCCTATTTCATCCGTATCAAACATGAATCATCAATTTCTTATAGTGAAAGCAGAAGCTCTATACAAAGCTGGAGAGCTAGAAGAAGCTGCAACTCTTTACTCAAGTGCTATAGCTTCTAATCCTAGATCGTATCAGCTTCATATTGGCTTAGGAAAAGTTTTATTGAAAAAAGGTAAGCTCAAAGAAGCGATATCAGAATACAAGCAAGCAATCGACTTGAACTCCGACGATCCATCTCTTCATTACGAGATCGCAAAAATTTTGGTGAATACAGGTCAACACGAAAATGCTGAACATCACTATAGGCAAGCAATTCATTTGGATAATAGTTGTTTCATCTACTATAAGGAGCTGGGTGAATTTTTAACCCGAAGCCGGCGATGGAATGAAGCTGTAGATATGTTTGTAGCAGCTCTGAAGGTCAAGAAGAATCGGCAAGACAGGTTGAACTTTGGATCTTTTCTATTTCAGAACTTCACTAAAGACCAAGCATCAGAGTTAGCAAAATATTTCTATCAAATAATTGAGATAGATCCAGAATGTTACTCAGCGTACAAAATTCTCAGTAAACTGCTCGCAAGTTCAGGGAAAATAGAAGCATCAGTTGACTACTGTCAGAAAGGATACTACGGTCAACTCTATCACTATCACCGAAAAAGTAAGTTTCTTCAAAAGTATCCCTATGAAGTGGGAAAACCTTGGAATGGAAATACAAGCTATGGACCAAATTTTATTATCATCGGTCCTTGGAAGTGTGCTACGAGTTCCCTATATCGATATATTGCTCAACATCCCGATGTTGTCCCTGCATATGTTAAGGAAATACACTTTTTTAATCAAAATTTTGACTATGGTATCGACTGGTATCTAGCTCACTTTCCGCCTATTCCAAAAGGGGAAGTTTTCATCTCGGGTGAAGCGACTCCTAGTTATTTAAGTAATAGAGAGGCTCCTAGCCGTGTCTTTCAGTCATTTCCAAACGCTAAATTAATTACAATTCTCAGAAATCCAGTAGATAGAACGATTTCTCACTATAATATGGCTCTTAGATATAATTTAGTTAAAGGAAATATACTTGATTACACTCAACCGATTATCGATCGAATTAATTTAGGACTTTTAGAGGGTAAAGATATTAGCTCTATGGATACAGGCATTCTTGGAGGAAGCTTGTATGTCTCTCATATTAAGCGGTGGCTTAAATTTTTCCCAAAGACTCAGCTTCTCGTTCTCAAAATGGAGGATCTATCTTTCGATATAGAAAAGTTGATGGATTCTGTTTTTACTTTTCTTAACCTGCCAAATTTCCAGGAAGGAAAATATGAAACAGTGAATCAAGGAGCCTACGATCCGGCGGAGAATGAAGTCAGAGAACTTTTATCTAGTTTTTTTAAGCCTTTCAACCAAGAGCTAGAGGATTTTCTCGATCTTAAATTTAATTGGGATTAGTATTTTTTATAGTTAAGTTAATGCACTAGGTGATAGCTTTAGAAGTCGTGAATTAATTAAAATTAATAATGTGGATATCATGCTTAAGCAGATGGAATTAAATAACCTTCTTCAGAAAGGAGATTGCTTTACAAGAGTTGGTCAGTTGAAACGTGCAAGCAGGTGTTATTTCTTACATGCAGCTCGATCTCAACCGAATCGTGAAAGCTTGAATAAGCTGGCTAAGAGTCTAGTCAAACAAGGAAGAATCTTAGAAAGTATAGATGCTTATTTTATGATAGCTGCAAAATATCCTGTCGCCTTAGATAATAGTATCTATTTTCTTCGGGAAGAAGTTGTGTCTTTCCTGAAAGAGAATCTAAGTTTGAGAGACTATATTGTCAAGAGTTTAGAAAGAATTTACACCCTGAGTGAGAGTGCAAATTGTTTACATACTCTAAGTTTGATTCACTTGCATATCGATCGGGATTTAGATAAGGCCATTAATCTTAATTCTAGAGCGTCTCGCGAGCGTTCAAGATCTTTAAAAAAAATCCGCTGGGAAAATCCAGAGAAATATACCCTCTCTAGCGATCGTTTACCTGATTTTATGGTTCTTGGTGCTCCCAAATGTGGGACAACAGCTTTATATGGCTACTTAGTCAAACATCCTCAGATTTTACCACCCCTAACAAAGGAGCCACAGTTCTTTTCTAAAAATGATATTTATGAACGAGGATTGGGATATTATAAGTCTTTTTTTCCTAGCTTTAATGACTGCACACACTTGACCTTTGAAGCATCGGTCGCATATCTATCGAGTCCGATTGTTCCGATGAGAATCAAGAAAGCTACTCCGAATATAAAATTGGTTTTTATTCTCAGAAATCCCGCTGAAAGGGCAATATCTGATTATTATATGAAACTGAGAATTGGACAAGAAAAAAGAAACTTAGTAGATGCTATTATTCCTGAAATTAAATTTTATGAAAAATCTAAAAAACTAGATATAAAGCTAGATAAAAATCTATCAGTTGAGGGTCGTCATCGATATGTTTTTAAAGGAATTTATTATTATCATATTCAACAATATATGCAATTATTTGACGCGAAAAATATTTTATTTCTCAATGCTAGCGATTTAAAACGGAATCCTCAGGAGGTTATGGACGGTATTTTAGGTTTTCTGAATCTAGATAGCTTTTCGGTGAACCCAATGACTCGTAACGTCGGTAAATACTCGAAAGAAGGGAGTGATTATGAGCTTGTATATGAAAAATTAACTAGTTTTTATCGAGATTATAACGAGAAGTTACGTCAGACGATCGGCATTAGTTTTGGTGAATAAAATCACGATTAAAGTTAAGCTTTATTAGAACTTAATCTTTACTAAACAGAGGAATATTGACATGTCTTTAGAATATCAAAATACAGATAAAAAACTAATAGACTATAATCTTTTTGAATTCGAGAATCTACATCTTAGAGGTCCGAAGCCAAAGCTAGAAAAGGGCAGTTATTTTACCTGTATTGGATCGGCACACACCTTTGGTCGATACGTTGAGAAACCCTACCCTACTCTTCTGGCTGAAAAATTAGGGATTGAGGTTTTGAATATTGGTGTAGGAGGGATTGGACCTCATTTTTTTAAGAAACCATCTTTATTAGAGTTGATTAATAATTCTAGATTCGTTGTAGTGCAAACTCTTTCTGGAAGATCGACTTCAAATACAGCTTTTGATTCTAAAAGAGGAGTGGGGTTAACAGTCAAAATTGAGGAACTTTCTTTTCAATCCACTGAAGATAAAAGTTCTATTCTGTCCAGGAAGGAAAATCTCGATTTTTTACAGAGTACCCCTGAGGAAAGCCTCCAAATTCCTGTAGGTGTTCGCCTACATGCAACTAAAGCATACGAATCCCTGTTGAAGGGACGCGATAAGGTCTTTTGTGATGCAATCCGACAAGAGACTAAGCTGAGATATACTTTGGCCATGATTCAGCTGCTAAGTCAGATCGAGGTGCCTAAGTGTTTACTTTATTTTTCAGTTAGAGAACCTTCATCTCTGTCTAATCGCTATAAAAGCTGGAAAGATTACCTTGGCGAGTTTCCTCAGTTTATCGATCGAGAGGTCATGAAGAATATCAAGCTGTATTCAGATCGGTACGTCGAATGTGTCTCAACTCGTGGCTTCCCACACGAACTGCCAATACCCCTTACGGTATCTAGTCCATCTGGACGGTCTAGGGATATAAAATTTGATAATTATTATCCAAGTCCTGAGATGCATGAAGATGCTTTCCTTGCATTATTGAAGGTTATTCAGAATTCAAATTTTATCTAGCTCGACTGCATCGGTTGGAGATAGAAAATTTAGATGGAAAGGAAAGTAATGATGAAACAGTCTGAGGCAGAGAGTCTGGAGAAGTTTGAGGTTTACCTGAATCAAGGCAAGCAATATCTAGAAAAACGACAACTAGATAAAGCGGCAGGGCAATTTTCCATGGCTCTTCGTCTCAAGCCTGATTCGATCGCTGCCTTGAAACAAATGGCAGAGACCTATATTCTTGAGGAAAAAATTGGTAAAGCAATTTTACTGTGGACTAGATTAATAGAACTCAAGCCTAATGCTGGAAATTTATACTTTAGATTAGCCAAGCTTTATCTCCAGGTCGATAATATCGATCTGGCCTTTGCTGCGCTTCAAAAAGTAATAGATTGTCAGCATGAGATACCGCCTCAATTTCGTAAAAGGATGAAGGATCTGGCAATACAAGAAGCCGATCGATTGATGAAGCAGAATCGGTATCCTGAGGCTGAATCCTATTATCGTTTGGCACTTGAAATGAAGCCCGAGAATTATGAAGCGCATCTCGGTCTAGGCGATGCTTTAAGACACATGAACCGGATTGAGGAGGCTATGGAGTATTACCTCGCATCAGTCCGAATTAAACCCAAGTTTGTAGGTGCTTTTACAAGATTTGCTGTTTTGATTCGGCAAGGTCAGTTGTCATCAGCAAATTTACGTCGGATTACTGAACTTAGATTGAATGAGGTGTATGAGAGTCAGAATCCAGAAAAAATATATTCAGTCTTCAGTCAAGCACTCTCCCAGCATGGGAACGTTTCAGAGAGTATCGCATACAACAAAAAGGCGACCTACCAGTTGAATTTAAGCTCTAAGCCTGAGTTTGTGAAGAATTATTGGGATGAGTCAGCTCCAAGAAAGCCTAACTTTATTGTGATTGGCTTTATGAAATGTGGGACGACTTCCCTGTTTGACTATATCAGTCAGCATCCCCGCGTCTTACGAGCTTTTGAGAAAGAAATTGAGTTTTTCAACCGTGACGATCTATACAAGTTGGGTGTGGAGTGGTATCGATCGAACTTTCCGCCGATTCCCAGTCAGTCCGGTTATCTATCAGGTGAAGCGACTCCAAATTATATCACCTGTGGAGCAAAAGCTGCCCAGAAAGTTCAGAGTCTGTTTCCCGATCTTAAATTCATTGTTGCTCTGAGAAACCCCGTTCAGCGAGCAATCTCTCACTATTACTTTTCGTTAAAGCGAGGTGCTAAGCACCAAAGTTTTGAGAAAAAAATTGATGAAGATATCAACAAATTGAATGAGAAGCTTCAGCAAGTTAATGGGTTTAACAATATAAATCGCTTATGGGGAATTGTTTTGTCGGGTTTATATGTTTATTTCCTAGAGCAATGGATGAATATTTTTCCGAAAGAACAATTCTTAATATTGAAAACTGAAGACTTGGCGGAGAATACGTCAGATACGATGAGTCGAGTTTTCAACTTTTTAGGTTTGCCAGCCTACGAACAAATCCAGTATCCTCAAAAAAATAAAGGTTCTTATTCAAGCAATATTAATGAGGAAATATTAATGCGGTTGCAAGAATTTTATCGTCCTCACAATCAAAGATTAGAAGAGCTTATGGGATGTAAATTTGATTGGGAGTAGGAGGTAGATACGCTTGAGTTTTGGGTTTCACTCGAGTATCGATCGTGAGTTAGCTGCGCGGATGGTCTCTGTGGTCACGACTCTACGCACCCAAGGACGTTCAATTCTCGATTTTCTGATTCCGGCTCTGCGCTCTGAATCTCCTTCTCTTTTTCCTCGACTTCCTGAATAGTTACAGTGAAGTCTTAGCGACTGTACTCGGTATTAATACCAGCTTTATCGGTGTTGAAGATTTTATCCAACAAGAGAGTGAGCCAAAACTCCCCGCGTTCAAATGCGGGGGATTGTCAATTTAATAAATTAATCAAACTGTATCTGCATCAAATCCTTGAAAGATGGGTACTTTGAAGATCGAGCAAGCGATATATGAAGATCTTGTCAAGTTATAGAGAAGATCTTGTTCAAGTCATAGACAATGGTATATCTTCGATTACAGTCTAAGACCAAAATTCAAAAACCCTTGATGCCTAAAGGTTTTGACTGAAATAGCCACTATCTCTTTCTGAATCTGGCTTTCAACTATTTTTCAAGACATCCAGTGTTTTGTGCGATCGTCAGAAAGTTGATGTGCCTGCGGCTAATTCGCTGTAGAGATTGCCATCTTGTTGGTGCAAGTTAAGTCGCGATCGCAAGCTATTTCATGGGTCAATCCTGTTAGGCGTTTGAATCGGCTAGGTTCGTGGGGTGATACCTAGCCTGTAGCATTTCTTAAATTTATCGTTTTTTTCAATCAGCGCGATCGTCATCTGGTTGACTGACAAAAGTCGATCGGTGAATTGCTAAAACTCTCTTTGGGTCGGGTTTTGAGTCTCTATGTTTCGCTCGGGTTCTAGCTGAGTGTTTCTGGAGTCAAGGAGAGTCTGCAATGGCGAGCGTCGCTTGCCTACCCGTTAAACAGGGATTCTGGACGTTTGGTTGACTGACAAAACGTCAAAAAAAATCGCTATATAGTGATTAAGCTAAATTAACGAGAGAGTATGAGTATGATACGTTTTACAGAAGTTACAGATACAGCTGGCGTTGCCCACATGGGACTAAGCTACGGTGTTGCTTGGGGTGATTTAAATGGCGATGCATATCCCGATATTTGGGTAGATAATCATTTCTCTACAGATCCCAATCTATTTCTTAATCAAGGTGACGGTACATTTACAGAAGTAACTGACGAAGTTTTAATATCAGTGCCGGCGCTTGATAGACACGGTTCGGCATGGGCTGATTTTGATAACGACGGAGATCAAGATTTAGTCGAATTATCTGGGGGACAAAGCGGTGGTGGAGAGGGAGCCAACGAACTGTATGTCAATGTTGATGGAATACTAGAAGGTCTAGGTGAAGAACTCGGAATTGATTACCCTATTGCCCGCTCGCGGGATCTTCTCTGGCTGGATTTTAATCAAGATGGTTTGCTCGATTTGTTTGTAGGAGCGAAAGCACGTCCTGATGGTCAAGCACCACCGACTCTTTTTCTGCAAACTGATGACAACACATTTGAGGATATTCGTGACACGACCAGTTTAGACATTAACAATAGAATTGCTTCTGGTATACTGGCTGACGTTTCTGGAGACGGTAATTTAGATGCAGTTCTGACTGGTGCTGGACAACTGCAGATTTACGATCTAAGTGAAGGTGTTTTTGAAGATATCACAGAAGACCTCACTCAGGATATGTCATCTCCTAATCTACGGGCAGAAGATGTCGCTACTGGTGATTTTAATGGCGATGGGCTAATCGATCTATATTTAACTAGAACAGGCATATCTTCAGAAGTCGTCCCATTTGATGATGATACGATTAAAGCCAGATTTAATACTAAAGGAGAAGAAAATGGATTTCAATTTGATACAACTGGAGATGTTACATTCACCTTGAGACCACATATTTCCCCTCCTCTTGAAGATACTGCATCTAAGATCTATATTGGATCGCAAGGTTTGAATCCTGATGATTTTGGTTTTCCTTCACCTGTAGGGGATAATATTTTAGAGTTTACTTTATCTCCAGACGATCCCAATGTCGAGGGAATGTTTTCCCACACTCCAGTCGAAGATCAAGGTATTTATATTGGCTATAATTCTAATTTGCAGCAATGGGATGTAGTGGTATCAACTCTAGATAAAATTTCTTTTAGGGGTATTATTGATAGCACCGAATCCATTTCTAATATAACTGCTAATGGCTTTGAAGCCGACCCCGAACCAACAAGCGATCGATTGTTAATCAATACAGGAGAAGGATTTGTAGATCGTACTAACGTATCAGGTATTGATGGCCGTTCCATTGCGGGTAGTAGTGTTATCAGTGCTGACCTTGACAATGATATGGATCTAGATCTCTACATCGTTGCGACTGGTGTTGCTCAAAATCGATCCAATATTCTCTATGAAAACCAAGGTGACGGAACTTTTATTGAGGTTGAGGCTGCTGGTGGAGCAGAAGGTAATAATTTAGGAGTTGGGGATACAGTCACTGTTGCAGATTACGATCTTGACGGTTTCCTCGATCTTTTTGTCACGAATGGTTACGGACCTCCAGAGTTAGCTTTTGATGGAACTAACCAGCTTTTTCGCAATCAAGGTAATGACAATCATTGGTTACAAATCGATCTTCAAGGAACCGTCTCTAATCGAGATGGTATTGGAGCGCAGGTTTTTGTTACCGCCGGAGGTGTGACCCAATTGCGCGAACAAGCTGGTGGAATACATGCAAAAGTACAAGATCACCAGCGGCTTCATTTTGGACTGGCCGACAACACGAAGGTACAGGAAACTACCATTAACTGGCCCAGTGGTCGAGTGCAGACGGTCGAGAATCTGCCTGCGGATCAACTGTTTCAAATCATCGAAATTGGCGGGGATACAAAAGATAAAATTACTGGTAGCAGCCGCAACGAAGTCATCTCTGGAGGAGGAGGAGGAGATGTCCTCAATGGTTATGGCGGAAAAGATTACCTCAATGGTAATGATGGGTCAGATTGGATAACTGGGGGTCGAGGACGAGATGTTCTCACGGGTGGAGAAGGTAATGATGTTTTTGTGTTACAAACCGGCAAAGGTACAGACCAAATTACTGACTTCCAAGATGGTCAAGACGTCTTTAAACTCAGATCGGGGCTGACATTTGAACAGCTGAGTATCGCACAAGTCAACAGCAACACCCAGATTCGCGTGGCTGACACGAGTGAAGTATTAGCGACTGTACTCGGTATCGATACCAGCTTTATCGGTGTTGAAGATTTTATCTAACAAGAGAGTGAGCCAAAACCCCCGCGTTTAAACGCGGGGGAGTGTCAATTTAATAAATCAATCACACTGTATCTACATCAAATCCTTGAAAGGTGGGTACTTTGAAGAGCGATCTATGAAGATCTTGTCAAGTCACTGGGAGTAATCAAATTATGGGTACAGTTCTTTTCGAGGAAATATCTGCTTCAGAATCAGGGATCTTGAGCCAGGGTCTAAGTCACGCAGCTGCTTGGGGTGACGTTAATGGTGACAGCTATCCTGACCTTTGGGTGAATGGTCATTTGGGTGACAGTGCCCTGTATCTGAACGATGGGGATGGAACGTTTACCAATGCCACTGCCGAAATCTTTGCCGAACCGCCTAGCGGAGACGCCCACGGAACAGCGTGGGCTGACTTTGATAATGATGGAGACCAAGATCTAGTCCAACTTATCGGTGGAGCGCGGGGTGTTGGCGATCTTTTTTTTCCTCACCGATTCTATGTTAATGAGGGCGGAATATTAGAAGACCAAGCAAGTGCGCGGGGAATTGATTATCCTCCAGCTCGTGGTCTTAGCCCGCTCTGGTTTGATTTTAACAATGATGGCTTGCTCGATATAGCTGTGGGCGCAGTTGCCAGGCAGGATGAGATCGAGGCCCCACCGAAAATCTTTCAGCAGAATGCTGATGGCACTTTTGTGGATGTGTCTGAGACTGTTGGTTTTGACCATGATGATGCCCTATTTTTCTTTCTATCGGATCTATCTGGAGATGGCAATTTAGATTTGGTTGCTAGAACGACTCCTTTTACCATTTATGACACGACTTCAATTCCGTTTAGGGATATTACCTCAGAGGTCTTACCCAATGCGACTCGCAAGGAGGTAGCAACCGCTGATTTTAATGGCGATCTGCGCCCCGATCTTTACATCTCAAACAGCTCTGATGGCAGAAATGATGTTTATGTTCATGAAAATGACCCCGCTCGGCTAACCGCAAAACTCCGAGCAGTAGAGGATGAGAAGGGTTTCCAATTTAATACTGACGCAGAGGTCACTTTCAATCTATTCGATGGCGGTATCAAATTTGCCATTCCTCTTGACAAAATCTATATCGGGGCAGAGGGTCTAAATCCCACGGACTTTACATTTACCTTGTCACCTGACAATCCTGAAGTCGAGGGGATCTTGCCTCACACTCCAGGAGTCGATCGAGGAATTTACATTGGCTACGATCCGAGTCTGCAACGTTGGCAGTTCCTGTTGTCGAGTACGAACGAAATTATCCCAGAAGAGAACGTCATCAACCAAGAGCTGATGGCTGTATCCATCCAGAGCAGCGCAACGATTTCAGAGTTAACAGCAATTGGTTTTCAAGCGCCTCCTCCAAACGTAAACGACCAACTGTGGATGAGCACGCCTCAAGGATACGTCAATCAAGGTAATGCAGCGGGAATCAATAGTATTCCGATCGAAGAAGGCCATCCAATCGTAGGGGATTTCGATAACGATATGGATCAGGATATCTACATCGTGACATCCCGTTCCGTGCTAAACACCCCCAATGTTCTCTATGAAAATCAGGGAGATGGAACCTTT
>NZ_JBRJXU010000008.1:0-29820 GCF_057467645.1 Zarconia sp. | reverse complement strand
CCCTACCTTTCCCTACCTTTCCCTACTTCAACCTACTTCCCCCTACCTTTCCCTACTTCCCCCCTACTTTCCCCTACTTCAACCTACTTTTTCTATGACAACCATCCAACAACCCACCATCAGCAAAACTGAAGCGCGAATCGATCGCGCAGCCCGAGAATACTACCGCCAACTTTCCATCGTCCGCATTCAAGACGCCGTCTACGCTGCCGGCATTCCCGATGAAACCCTCGAGTACTTCTGCCAAATGTTCGCCCGCGAAACAATTGGAGGTCAGCACCGCAGCGAATTGGACAACCAAATTTTCCGGCGGGTCATATTTGGGGCGCGTAATGCTCACGGTCGCACCGTGGAAGAGTTTGCCCAGTGCTGGACCAAGGCGATCGAAATTTGCGATGCACAACAGCAATATAAGGAGGTTTAGCCATGAACGACAAGGAACTAAGGAAATTGCCCAGCGAAGTTGCAAAGAGACTAAGAGTCGCAATTTGGAACTCCTCGGAAACCCCTTTAATTGAGGCTGATGTATTCCCTCTGAGCGGAGCTGATGCAACCCTGTTTAGGAAGTGCTGCCAAAAGCTCAAAGCTGCATCAGAAGAGCGTCTCGAGAATGTTTACAGGATTTTGCTTGAGAAGGCGTAAGGAGCTGTATGAACTTAACCCAACCTGAAATCGAAGCCCTCGAAGAGTTGGTATGGGGCACTCTCGACTCCCTAGCCACTGATGGAGAAGATGACCCCAAAACAGCCACCTACAAATTCTGGGAAGCCCTATACGCCAAAATTCACAATGCCTCTAACCCTTAAACAGCACCACCAACTGCACCGCGTCGCCGCTTACCTTGGCGTGCCAGCCGATGGCAAAACTGACGACCAAGTGATTGATGCGATCGCCGCTTGCCCCCAAGCCGACACCTTCAACCTGACCCGCAAAACTATTCTGACCGACCTAATTCAGGAGAATTAACCATGGACGAAGACGCAAAAATTGCTGCAGCTTTGGACAACATGCTAAAAGCCAGAGACCACTTGCAGCAAGCTGTTCAACTTTGCGAAAACTTTGATGATTGTAATTGGTTTAACGCCGAATTTACCGATTGGGACGGCTGGCGCATAATTAACAATTTGATTCAGCGCTTGGCTGCCAAAAGCCTTCGTCGAGTTGACACGTCCAACAAGTCAACCGACTGACCTGCCAAAGACAAAGGGGCAAGTGCCGACCACTTGCCCCTTTGTCGAATTCAAAAGCCGAAGCCAATGAACCACCACATATCACCAAATTTTATCAAAACCACTGAAGTCGATCCGATCGCGCTCTTCAACCAAGTTAACCTATCTCGATGGGATTACGCTGAAGTACTGGGCGTGACCAAGAACACGATCGATTTGTGGTGTAGCGGTCGCCGTAACCCTTCTCGACCCATTCGCCGCCTTGCCGCCGAGCTTGCGGCAAAATGGGCAATAAAGGTTACCTGAAGATGATTAAGGAACGAATTACCTCCTATTCCAAAACCCTTGGATTTGGCTGGACGACAGCACCTAACGACAGCTTGCTGGAAGTTCCCACCCAGCCTACGATAACAGGAACGATTGGTCAAATCCGAAGGGCACAAAAGTCCCATCCTTTGTACCAGTCCGAGCTGACCTCTCGTAGATGCGAGCGTTGGTTTTGTCGAAATCGAGAAATTATTCGAATTCAATTTGGTCTCTACGATCGAGGCACTCGATGCCCACAGGAGATTGACGCTTTGATTCGACAGCTCGATTCGGACGGAGCATTTGTGACCCTGAAATCGGACAGACAATCCGGCATTTCTGAAAAAAACTTGACTTAGTCCATTCCCCTCCACCTTGGAGGGGTTTTATTATTCAAAACACAGGAAACACATAGAAGCACGCAGAAACACCGCAACATTTTCCAGCAGGAACCATGCAAACAACGTCTTTCCCACGAAAACTCCAAGAAACAAGGAAAAACACCCAGATTGAACCTATGGGCTACGACGGAGGATTTGGAGCCGTCAAACTGACAGGTCAATCCAGCCAAGTGATGATGCCGTCGTACCTTCTGCCAGTGACTGGGGAGCTTTACGGACTCCCTGACACCGAGAGAGGTTGCCTGGTTGAATACATCGACGGGACCGCAGAAAAACTCATCGGCAAGCGCTGGTTCGCCGGACAAATGGCGAGCATCCAATCCCCCAACTCCTACATCAAAGTCACCGACGATAAGCTTGGAAAAATCACCTACGGGCTACAGATACTGCTCGGAGCGATCGCCCTAACCAAGCCTTTGCAGAAACAAACCCTCAGCATTATGGCTTCGATCCAGGATGCCCAGGCTTGGGGGGCAGAACTGAAAAGCGCTCTGGAGGGGATTCACTACATCAAAGTGAATCAGAGCTGGGAAACATGCCTCAATGTTCGGATCGAGAAAGTCCTTGAGGAAGGAGTGGGCACCTCCTACTACTGCCGCCAACAGGGCTTGTTAGAGTCCGGCTCCAAGGCTGGAATGCTCGACTTGGGAAATGGCACGACGATTGCCTCAATTCTCAGTGGCGGTAACGTCATTCAGCGCAAAGTTTTTCCCGATGGGGTTCAGGTGCTGGTTGAGACGATTTGCGGGCACCTCGATGTTCGCAAACGGCTGGGTGAAGAAGGGAAGCCTCATCTCGTGCGAGCCGGACTCGAACGAGGCGATTTCATCTACGGTCGCGGGCGAAATTCCTGGAGCTTCGCTTCTATCTATCAAGAGTCGATCGTGCAGTGGGGGCAACTAACCTTGGCTCCCGCCCTCAAGATGATGCAGCAATGGAACGCAGAGCATGATGTTGTCATTGCAACGGGCGGCGGATCTAAACTGCCCGGTGTTGAGAAAATTCTAAGCAAGAAGGGCATTGAAGTTTTGCCCGATGGTGTCTTTGCCAACTCCCGAGGTCTCTACGGCTTAGCTCAAATGAAGCAACGGAGGATCGCATCGTGAGCAAGTCCCGCTCTCCACAGATTTGCATTCGCAAGCACCTTGTCCCGTATCTCCAGCGATTTGGAACCGAGATGGGACTGGCCGGAATGGCAGAAATCGTAAATCGGGTTATCGAAGACCACCAAGCCTTTTATCTCCAGAACGGTCGCCCGATGGTTGCAGTCAGCACCTTGTCAGCATCGCCAGCAACCGGAGTGATCGCGTCAGCACCTGAGACGGAACCCACTTACTCTCCTGAACTGGAAGAGCTGATCGAATCCGATTTTGTTGAGGTTTTGGGAGACTAATGGCAACATTCACCGTTCGCATCTTCCGATTGAGCAGTCCTCAAGAGTCCCGAAAAATCGAGATTAGCCAGCCTGATCGAACCAATCTGGCTTATAGCCCCAAAATCCCAAAAGGTTGGGCTTTCCAACACGCAACAGAGAAAAGTTAGCAGGTTGCAAAAAACACGCGAAAAACGACGAAAGCAATGCTATGCAAAAGTTTCACAGGTTGCCAATCAAGAAAATCTACTATTTCTTTTCCAATACAGCGTTTTTATTTCTCGTGGAGCTGTGCGCCGGCTTTGGTTTAGGGGTTTGGCCATTTTACCGGCAAACGTTTCTGCCTCGCCGCTCGAGCAGTCCCGTCGTCGGATTAACTCACAGCTCTGACTCGCCGCGTCCCAAAAGCATGTCGCCATTACCTCGCCCAGGCAGCTTCCATTTTTGCCCCCCTCAGAAAATTAACGAATGAGCATCATCGACACCCTAGCCCAGGGTTTGGGCGTCCAACTTTCTCGCGATCGCTTTGAGAAAGCCAAGCTCTCCTCCCCCGAAATTCAAGCCATCATCGCCAAGGGGCGCGACATCACCCCCGAAACGGTGCAAGAGATGAAGGAAAAGTGGGAAAAGATCCAAGAGCAGAAGAAGCTGGTGAAGGACTATTGCCGCTACGGTCGCGAAGGATATTTGGGGCAGGCTGAAATTGACGCAGAGCTGCTGCGCACTTTTCTCCCCATCGAAGCCGAAGCCAACGCCATTCGAGCTAATGCGATCGTTGATGCTGAGAAAAAACGGCAAGAGCTTCTCAAAGTCGCCCAAGCCGATCGAAAGTATCTGCGGGGAGTAATGTAGATGCCCCAAATCCCACTGAAACTGCTAATGATGCTGGCCTCCACCTCCAGCATTGGACTGGGAGCGCTCCAAGTTCTCGCCCTTAACAACCCAGTGGGCATCGGCTATGTTTTTTGGATTAGCCTGGGTGGCAGTGCTGCGGCGCTTGCCGTTCAGGACTACCAAGAAAACGGTTTAAGAAACGTTGGCGTCGGATTCGTGCTGCTGGCGTTCGTAGGCATTAGCCTTTGGCTCCCCACCGGCGGTCGCATCGAGAGAAAAAACAACCATGACCCTCAACCCATTCCAGAAAAAGTACACACGGCTCCTCACCGCCAAACTATTTGATCGTGATATCGATCTGTTCAGCTTGCGATCGATATCCATTCAGCGCAAACTTGCCCCCGGGATTAGCCTGGGGAGCTGGCTCAGCTTTGCCGCTCTCGGATTGGCGGGAGTTACCAACCCCTGGCTGTACCTGTTCCCCCTGGGAGGTTCGATCGCCGCTCTATTTATTGATGAGGAAAGCGATCGCGCGGCGGCGCTGCTGATGCCCCTCATCACCCAGCGCGACGAGGCACGGCGCATCGGGGAAAAAGAACTACTCGAATCCCAGCTCGTCAACCTCAAGGAAATGCTTCGGGGGCAAGAAGAATGGGTGCGCGCGCAATTTTCCCCAGCCCCGCAATATGCCGCGTTGCCCCCAGCTCAGTCTGAACCCAATCCGTCGCCGGCGACAAATGTCACGGGTGATAACACAGGTGATAATCCATCAGGGCATTGGCTTGACGAGTTGCTCGAATATCCGCTCACCTTATTCTTTGGCGCACCGGGTAGCGGCAAAACTACCACCGCCGCCGCTTTGGTTCGCAAACGGGTTGAGCGCGGCCACCGGGTTGTCGTGTGCGATCCGCATCGTAAGTTTGGGGCTTGGAAAGGCTTGACGGTCGTAGGCGATGGCATGGATTACGAGGCAATCGACGGGCAACTCGAATGGGTGGCTGGCGAAATCAAGCGGCGTTACAAGCGATATTCGAGCGAACCGGACCCCAAGTTTGAGCCTCTCACCATCATCTGCGATGAATTCACCAACTGGTGGACGCGGTGCGAGCATTCGGCGGAGTTTATCGACGCATCGATTTCCGATATAAGAAAAATCGATATGTGCGTGATAATCATTTCCCACATGAATACTCTCAAGGGAATGGGAGGAAGTTCGGGGGTTGCAAAGGCGATCGATGCGTCTTTCATTCAAGTCGAACTCCTTTCGCAACGCCATCCGGTGACCAAAAAAGCCGCGCCAAAACTTGAAGGGTGGTTGAAACTTCCCTCGAAATCCAAACAGGAACGGGTTCCAATTCGTCTCGAGCCTTGGATGGATGTCTCAATGGATTTTACAGCCTTGAATTTATCGCCTCTTGACTCAAATCAAAAGTTAGCTGATACCCCATTAGAAACTGACAAGCTAGATGCTCTACTTAGTAAAAATCCATTTCCAGAACCAGGAGATCCAAACTATATCCAATTAATGCAACAGTTGTTTCCAGAAATGACTGACGAGCAGCAGGATGCTTTTCTCAAGCAGTACCGGAAAGGTGGAGCAGACCTAGTACGTAGCGACGACATCGTTGTATCCAATTCGTCTTCCGGTGAAGATGCAAGATCGCCTTCAGTATCCAACTCGCATCCCCACCCAGAAGCTCATGATACCAAAGCTTCTAGCAATTCTGCATTTCTCGTATACGACTCGTATACGTATTTAGCTAACTGGTCAAATATGCCAGAAGAGACGCTCTATCAGCGGATACGGCAAGGATACGAAGACGGGTTATCTGCATCAGATATTGTCAAGAAGCGTTTGGGAAAAACCAAGCCCGACGACTATCGAATTGGACGAGCGACCTTTATTTATCTTGTTCGCAAGTTTGGCTCAGTCGATGAGATTATCAAGTTTAAAAAATATCTAGAAGGGTAAAAATACATGAAACGTTTACGCAAAAATTGGATTACTACTGCCGAAATGGCGAGGCATCTTGGGGTTTCTGTTCAAACTCTCCATCGCCGTAAAAAAGACGGTTCTTTAAAGCAAAATACTCATTATTTGAGCATTGGCGCGCGAGATGCGGTTCGACCTACTTACCGATGGCACAAAGATAAAGTTTTTGCTCAGTTTGGAATTTCTCCTGAGCTGAAAGCTTGAAAAATGTCTCGAACCGAAAAAGCAAAACCCTACGAGCTTCTTTGGAAATATTTGGAGGAATGTGGAGTTTCTCCAGAATCAACACATCAAATCGTCCGAGCGATTTGGCTAACTGCGGTCTACGGCGTTCGCGATCTGAGGGCACAAAACGAGCTTAGAAAAGCGATCAAAGAAGTAAACGAAAAAATTAATTGACTTATGAGCGTATATTCTCCTGAAAACAATCGCCTTTATGGACTTAGAGGGCAAAGCTTTGTTGAAGAATACAAGCGACTATTCGCCGATATTGGACCACAAGTTGCTCAGCGATTTTTTGAGGTTGTTGAAAAATCCGGAAAGTTTACTCCTAGAGATTTAGGTCGGCTGGCTAGAGAATTTCGCCTAACTATTAAAGTTTTAGACGAATGGTTGCCTGACTTAACAAACAACAATTATCCGTTAGGGACATGGCAGCGCTTAAAAGATCGTGGTGCAAAAGCCAGCCAGCTTTTAGACTTAGAACCTAAAATTATTCAAGAAAAATGAAGACGCCGGAACAAATAGTAGAGCAGGCAAACCGACTGGCCAGAGAGTTTTACCGTCTTTCTGGCTATGTTGTGCGTGACAAATATCGGTTTGACAAAGCCACTCATCCCCAAGAGCGAGCCATGTGGTGCATGGCTCGTGCTGCATTTCTTGAGTTGACCGATACTGACCCAAAAGATGCTCTGGTCGAAATTGATGAAATTTGAAACTCTATTCGAAAAAGCTAATACCCGACTCAAGGCTGGAAAAATCGGAGTGAGTATTGAACAGTCGGGGGAACGGCTCGTTTTGCGAGCCACTCTTCCCCCCAAACCTGAAAGTGCAAAGTCTCTACCATTTCAGCAGCGAATTTATCTGGGCGTGCGCGCCAACCCCGAGGGTCTTCGAGTAGCTGAAGCCGAAGCGAAAAAAGTGGGCGGTGCGATCGCTCGTGGTGATTTTTCCTGGGAGCCATATATTAAGGTGCGTTCTTCGACCATCGGTGATTGGGTCGAGAAATTTGAGGCTGATTATTTCGATCGCAGATCGAGGACACCCGCATCAGAAACGACTTGGAAGAAGGATTACCGCTCGGTTTTCAATCGCCTCCCCCCAACTCAGCCGATCGGTGCTGGAATTTTGAAGTCGGTGGTTTTAGCCACCACGCCCGACACCAAGTCGAGAAAGCGGGCGTGCATGGCGTTAGGCGCATTAGCACGATTTGCTCAAATCGATTTTGACGCGAAGCGCTACCAAGGCTCCTACTCTCCCAGCCAAGTTGAGCCTCGCGACTTGCCCAGCGATGCCGAAATTGCTCGGTGGCGCGATCGATTTACTAACCCTTCTTGGCGATGGGCATATGGGATGCTTGCCACATTTGGACTGCGGGGGCATGAAATATTTTATTGTGAATCGATTGAAGGGCACATTTTGACACTTACTGGAGGCAAAACCGGTAAACGAAAAGTCTGGGCGTGTTATCCCGAATGGGTGGAAGAATGGAACCTGTCGCAGTTTGATGTTCCTCAAGTCTCAGGGCGGACTAACTCCGACTTGGGGCATCGGGTAACTCAATGCTTTCGGCGATCCGATGCTCCGCTCGTCGCTTACGAGCTAAGGCACTGCTGGGCACGTCGAGTATTGGAGTTTGGGTTAGACGTAACGCTGGCCGCTCAGCAAATGGGTCATTCCACTCAGGTGCATACCGACCAATATCTTGCATGGATTGGCGAGGAGACTCATCAGCGAGCTTACGACTTGTTGATGCAACGACCCGATCGACCCATGCCACCATCCGTAGACTGAAATGCGACCTAAAAAAGTTGATAGGGTTTGATAAGGTTTGACGCCATTAGATAGTGTAAAAATTTTTCAAAAACCGTAAACCCCTTGCTCTACTTGAAGAGTAAGGGGTTTAGTTTGCATGATAAATATGCCAGGACCCGGACTTGAACCGGGGACACGCGGATTTTCAGTCCACTGCTCTACCGACTGAGCTATCCCGGCGTTTTGCTTTAGCGCTTCACTAGCTTAACAAACCTCGCGACACTTTACAACCCTAAATTTAAAATTGGGTAAGATTGGGCGATCGAGGGGGAACGGACACATGGAGAGGTTCGGTTAGCAGAGTCAAAGGAAGCCATTCAGAGATTCGATGGCAGATGTTAGAAACTTGCTCCCACAACTTCCGATGCCCCATGTATAGCTGTAGCCATAACTGTGTAGGACAGTCTGAATTTACACGAGTATCTTTCTCCTCGAGCTCACCTTCACCAATGTCCTAACAGTTATGGCTATAGCTATATTTGACGCTCCCCACATTTCCATCACCCATTTTCGAGACTACATTTTCGAGACTATTGGAAAGCCACCGGACGCAGTCGAGTCACTTTGAGATCGAACGGACCGTAGCCAGTTTCGCCGAACGCGCGTACTCGAACGGTATAGGTTCCTCCACTATTGATGCGGGTAAACAGAAGAGAATTGGTACTGCCGTCGGGGCCATCGTCGTTTTCCGAGACGATTAAGCCATCGGGGGTCATCAGAGAGACGATCGTATCGAAGCTTTCGGAGGTGACATCAATGGTAATCTGATCGCCATCTTGTAAATCCACCAGATAGTCTCGTGCAAATCCCCCTTGTCCGGTGGGGATGTCATCTTCAGTGAGGGTATCGGAAATTTCCCCGCTCGGGGGTAACATAATCGGGTTATAAATATCCTGAGCCTGAGTTCGGTGCGCGCTCAGAACGATCGCCATTGCGGTGGCGGGAACCAAACAAGCTAGACGAAATCCAACAGTCAAAATGTCGTTCATTAAACTCCTACGATCGCGCCGATCGAACCATATAAATCGAAATAAATCGAACAATACAAAAGGATGGCTCCCTTGCCCCATTCGTTCTGCTCTAGTATAGCGAGGGCGTGTTTCCCGTGCATCCATCTCCAGTACCACCAACGCCAAATCGGATCGATCGCCTCCAACATTACCGAATCTTGTTCGGCATTTGGCTTTTGGGGGTCGCCATCGATCGCCTTTGGTTTGCTCTCGATCGTGCCGTTCCCACTTGGGACGATGCCGATTACCTCACCGGTTCGATGAATTACTGGCAAGCCTTGCAACATCCCCACTGGTTCTCGGGTCAGTGGTGGACGCAACTGTGGCTGCTTTCCTCCAAAATTCCCCCCCTCACCTATATTTCCACGACCCCCTTTCTCAACGGATTCGGCACGGGAGTCGATAGTGCAACCCTGGTAAATTTGCTCTTTAGTGCGGTATTACTCAGTTCGGTATGCGCCTTGGGAACCCATTTATTCGATCGGCGAGTGGGACTTTGGGCGGCCGGACTCTGCGTGCTGTTGCCGGGATTGTATCGCGTGCGTCTGGATTTCTTGCTCGATTATCCCCTCGCGGCGATCGTCACTCTAGCATTTTGGTGCCTGACGATGTGGCGACACAGTTATCTCTCCATCCCTCTATCCCTCCATCTCCCTATCTCCCCCTCTCCCCCTCTCCCTATCCCTATCCCCCCATCCCCACATCTCCCTCTCTTGATTGAGAATTCTGAATGGGAAGCGCAGAATTTGGAAACGGAGGAAATGGAAGTTGAGGAAGACGCAAAAACGCGAAGAAGGAGGAAACGAGAGAATTTTGCATTTTTCATTTTTCATTTTTCATTTTCTCCCGAAGCCCAAACCTGGGGATGGACGATCGCCTTGGGAATCTCCCTGGGACTGGCGATGATGGTGAAGCAAACGTCAGTATTGTTTCTATTTGTGCCTCTGTTGTGGACGATCGGGGAGACACTGTGGCAAAAACGTTGGGGACGGTTATGCAAGCTCGCTTGTGCCGGTCTAGTCTCCGTGCCGATTTGGGGGGGATGGTATCGCACCAATTGGCTGCTCGTACTCACCTCTAGCAAGCGCGCGACAGTGGATTCGGCGATCGCAGAAGGCGATCCGTCCCTGAAGAGTCTCGATGCTTGGACGTACTATCTCGAGCGGCTACCGGACTTAGTTTCTTCGCCGGTATTGTGGGTGTCGCTGGCGGGATTGGTGCTGTCTGGGATGGCTTTTTGGCGGGGGAAGAAGAATCGATTGCCGCACCGGGAAAATGCCTTTCAATGGTTGGCAATTTTCTGGATTGGGGCGTATCTTTTGTGTTCGGTGAATGTCAATAAGGATTTGCGGTATTTTATCCCGGCACTGCCAGTCACGGCGCTGGTTTTAGCCTATGGCTTGTGTGGGGTGCAACGGCGGTTGCGATGGGCAACGGTGGCGATCGCCGCACTGCTGGGGGCGATTAATTTATTTCCGTTTTTGCCGTTGCAAAGTTTAGCTCGGACGCCCCACCCAGTTTACATGGGTGACGAGTGGCCGCACCGCCAAGTTATTGAGGAAATCGCCCGCACGGAACCCTATGTGCGATCGACTTTGGGCGTCCTGCCTTCAACCCCCCAAATTAATCAGCACAATTTTAACTATTACGGTACCCTAGCGGATTTTCAGGTATACGGTCGTCAGGTGGGGGTGCGATCGTCCCAGGTCTTGCCAGACGCGCGATCGCTCTCGTGGTTCCTCTCCAAAACCGGCGATCCGGGTTCGGTTCCCGCATCCTACCCGGAAATGGTACAAGCCATCGAACAGAGTCCCAACTTCGAGTTGCATCGCCGGTGGACGCTGCAGGATGACACGCAGTTGAATCTGTGGCATCGCCGAACGCCGCCGATTCAGGTGATGAAAACCGGGTTTCGCGCCGGCAAAGAAGTTCGACTCGATCGGGTGGAGGTTCCCAGTCGCGTACCGCTGGGGTCACCCGTTCCGGTAACTTATCATTGGTCCGGATCGTGGGAGGCGCTGCGATCGGGCATTGTATTGCTGACCTGGAAGAATACCGATCCGAATCTCCCTCGTACCCCCGAGACGTTGCCCAAGACTCAATGGTTGCACGATCGGGCGATTATTCAGAATCCCAGCTCTCAAACCATCCCACCGAGCGCTCGTCACAGCCTTTTCACCGTCACAGAAGCCACGGCAATGCTTCTCCCCCAAGGGATTTTGCCGGGAACCTACACCCTAGAAGCAACCTATCTAAATCCAGAGACTGGCGAAACCTATGCGATCGCATCTCCCCAAACTATCGTGAAAATCGACCTCACCGCACAAGCCATTCCCGCGCCGGAATTGGACTGGGTGACGCAACTGCGCCTGATGGGACAGATGCTACCGCAAGGCATACCAGCACTCGATCCGGTGTTTGCCGAAGTCGGACGCATCAACCAGTACGATCCGATTCAAGCCTATTTGGAACAAGGAGCGATCGCCCTAGAATATCGCTTGCAGCACGAACCGGAGAATCCCCAACAGCGAGAGTGGGCGTATAGCGCGGGATTGGCCCGGGTGTTGCAGAAACGGGTTGATAAAGCGATTGGTGCATTCGAGCGCGTTGTCGACCTCGATCGCGACAATTCCTACGCCTACGCCTACCTTGCTTTCGTCAATCTCTATGATTTCCGTCCCGGTGCGGCCAGAGAGGCGATCGATTCGGCAATTGCGATCGCGCCGGATTTACCGGAATTTAAGCTGTTGCGGGGTGCGGCGGCACTGATGCAGGGGAATTTGGTGCAGGCTTGGCAAGATGCGCGGGTATTGTGGGAGGGAGGAGGAGAGACGCGGTGAGGGGGAGACGCTCCGGACGCGGTGAAGGACACCGGGGAAAAATTTAGTGTGGGAAGTGGAATGACGATCGATTCTCTAGATTGGATATGAAGCAAGCAGATGTAAAGTCGATCGCCCCGAAGCGATATCACTATCTAGGATTAGCACTCGTCATCATTGTGGGAATTGCCCTGCGGTTCGGCAATCTCGCTTTCAAACCCCTGTGGTTGGATGAAATCATCACTGCCTTATTCGCACTCGGCCGGCAAACCAGCGATATTCCCCTCGATCGCATTTTCACCTCACCCGATCTCGCATCCCTCTTCACCTTTAATCCCTCTCTCTCCTGCCCCCAAATTGCCCGTACCGTCGCCGTCGAATCGACTCATCCCCCCCTCTTTTTCTGCCTGATGCATGGATGGTTGGGGCGGATATCGGGATTTTCCCATTCCCTCGCGTGGCAGTTGCGATCGCTACCGGCTTTATTTGGTATTGGGGCAATTGTTGCGATGTACGTCCTCAATCGCCTCGCCTTTTCTCCCGCAGCGGGACTCGCGGCTGCGGGCTTGATGGCGGTTTCCCCCTTTTGCGTCTACCTTTCCCAGGAATCGCGCCACTACACCCTCCCGTTGCTACTGATTACCCTCGCCCTCATCGGATTGGTGCAAATTCTCCAAGCTTGGGAAAACCGGCAGCCAGTCGGTTGGCGGGTTTGGATGGGTTGGGTGGTGGCGAACAGTTTGGGATTGTACGTTCACTACTTCTTTCTCCTCGCTTTCGTCGCCCAGTTGGGTACGTTATTGAGTTTTGCAATTTGGCGCATCAGAATTCGGAATTCGGAATCTGTACACAGTGAAAGCTACACCAACACAAAGGGAAGCACTGGGGAAAATTTAACCTCCTCTGCCCCCGAAGCCCCCGAAGCCCCCGAAGCTCCCCCATCTCCGCGTCCCCGCGTCCCCGCGTCTCCCTGTCTACACCCTCCTCCCCATCCTTCTTTTCGTGCCCTGGTTGCCGAAGCTAATGGGTCATTTAGGGCGATCGGAAACGGATTGGTTTAAGCCGTTTGAACCGAGTTGGACGGATGGGTTTGCCCCGATTTATCAAACCTTGGCGGGGTGGTTGGTGATGGTTGTTGCTCTACCGGTGGAAGGACAACCGCTTTGGATTGCGATTACGTCGGGGTTATTAATGGTGGGGTTTATTATTTGGTTGGGACGACGAGTTTGGCGGGGAATGGGTTTATTGTGGCGATCTCCCGTCCTCCTTCCGACCTTTATTTTCACCGCGTTTACGGTCTGGGTTTTACTAGAAATTTTGGCGATCGTCTACGTTCTCGATAAAGATATCACCGCCGCCCCCCGCTATCACTTTATCTACTATCCCGGTATTTGCGCTCTACTGGGGGCATGTCTCGATCGCATTTCGAGACCGATCGCCCTGTCGCAAAATGCTTCCTTTAAATCGGTCACATCCGTCTTGAAATCGCCATTATCCATTGCCCTCGCCGTCGGATTTCTCAGTTCCCTCCTCACCATCAATAACTGGGTATTCCACAAACCCTATTATCCCGATCGCATTGCCGAACAAATGACATTCGATCGCACTGTACCCCTGGTGATGGTGGTGGGATACGAAAACTTGCAAGAAGCGGCATTAGGTTTGAGTTTTGCCATGGAATTGGAGAAACGATATCCCATAGAAGAACCCGGAACTGCACATTCTCCTTCATCACGACAACCCAAAATCGAATTCGCCTTTTTAAATCGATCTACTGGATACGAAACCCTCTGGCAAAATCTCTCCGGGCTACAACCGCTACCGGAACCCCCTTTTAACCTCTGGGTTGTCGGACCGGGGTTGCGGCAGGCAGAGTATCCATCTCAATTGGCGATCGCTGCTTCAGGAGGTCAGTGCGATCGCGATCTCGATCGATACTATCGTTTGGGGATTCCCTACCAACTCTATCGCTGTCGTCGGGTTAAAACTTCCCTGTCTAGAATAGTAGAACGAGCAGATTTATAAAGAAAGATTCGAGCAATTTTATCGATGTCCGTTCAAAAACACCATTACGAATCCTGGCTGGCAGAACATGGCAATCCCGCCTCTATGCTGGCGACGCTCAAAGAGTACCGGCCCTACATGGAAAAAGTCCCCAGCCTGCGCCGTTTAGATGAAAGTTTGATTATTATTCCCTTTCCTCTGGTGCGGTTGCGCGAAGGTATTTCCCAAAAAGGTCTCAATGGCATCGATATCGCTGCGGGAGAAACCCTGTGTCTTTCCTGCGAATTTGGGATTGTGATGTGCGATCCCGACTGGAAAATTAAAACCGGAATTGAAATTTTTGTCTTCGTCCATCGTCCCCAAGAAGATTTTTCCGATTTATTTCTGCGTTGGCGACAAACTCAAGTGTTGCTCGACAAAGGCTACGAATGGGTGATGCCTTACCAGCATCGTCATATGTATTGCGAAGGGGTCGATCGCATCTTTCCCTTGTTCGTCTTGTTCGAGCAAACTCCCGAACACCTCAAACGGGGATTAACCGGGGCGGGTTTGCCTTTTGTCGTACATGCCGAGGAAGAACTCGATCGAGAAATAGAAGTCTCTACTCAAGATGAAATTGAGTGTTCGGGTGAAATGCCTTAAGGTCAGTTTGGGTTAAGACTTATCACTTATGACTTCATCATTGATATATTCGAGAACGAGCTTGTAAAATCGTTGAATCGGCGGAATTTGCAGGCGATCGTCCGTTGTCGCTAAAACCACCTGACGGGTGAGGGCGGGGGCAATAGCGGTATCGGCGGCGATCGGGCGCACGGCTAACGTCGGATCGTTGAAGGCTTCGAGCAGGGCGGAATGGGGCAAAATCGAGATCAGTTGTCCCTGACGTACGACGCCCCGAAAGGCATCGAGAGTATTGAGTTCCAACACTGCATTGAGGGCTTTTCCCTGCTTGGAAAACACGTCCTGAACCAGACGCTGCATCCCGTAACCATCCTTGAAGACAACGTGATCGTAATGGGTTAACTCCGTCCACGGCACGAATTCATATTCTGCCAAGGGATGTTCGGCCGCCATGAGCACTTCGATCGCCTCTTCATAGAGGACTTCCATCACCATTTCCGGACTGGAGGTAAGCAAGGGGTTATTCATGACGATCGCAATATCCACCAAGCCATCTCGCAAGACTTTGAGGGCGCGATCGCTTCCCAGGGAGGTGACGCGCAACTGTACTTCCGGATACCCCTGACAGAAGCTTTGCAAAACAGGGGGTAAATAGTGGGCGCAGACGGAGTGAATCGCCGCTACACACAGTTCCGATTGTTTGCCATCGAGCAAATCCGAGAGTTCGCGAATGGCACTTTTCCACTCCCGACAGATTTTACTGGCATGGGGAAAAAAGCGATCGCCAGCAATCGTGAGTTTCGCTTGGGCGGTGCGATGGAACAGGGGTAAACCCACTTGAGATTCCAAAGACTGAATCTGGCGACTGACGGTGGATTGGGTGACGTTACACAACCGAGCGGCTTTTTGGAAACTTCCCGTTTCGGCAACGGCGAGAAATGCTTGTAATTGCTCTAGGCGCACCTTGGTTTAATTTAGAGTGGGTCTAACTTAGAGGGCGATCGGTAAAGTCCAAATCTTAGCGGTTTCTCGACAGGAGTTCGGTAGAAAATGATACAGCCCGAATGCAACGAGTGACATCCGGGCTGAAGATTGACGTCAAGAACGCAAAATCAAAAGATTGAGAGCGTCCTTAACACGGCTTTAGGCGTTCGATTTAGAACTTAAACGTCGTCCGCAGCGTACCGATGAAGATGCTATCGTTATCGGAATCTTGGTTGGGATTGAGCAGCAAAATCCCCCCAGGGGTAATGAAAATGCCATCGGACACCGGCACTTTGTATAAAGCTTCGATGTGGAACGGCGTATCGTTTTCAAACCCATCGTTGTCGATGCCGTTGAGGCCGCCGAGATAGGGTTCTGCCCCAGCAATCACCGCACCTAACGCACCGGGTACGCCCAAATCCGGGAAGCTCAACGTCATGGCGTAGTTCCACACTTCGGGATCGCCACCCAAACCATCGAGAATCAGGTCGGTGAAGCCGACCCAACCGCCGACGCGGAATTTCGGGCTGATGTTGAACAGGACTTGTGCGCCATAGGAGTTGCTGATGACTTCTGTGGCTTCTACGCCGATGGCGTTCAAGCTGGCTGCATTCAGGCGACCGAGGTTCGTTCCAGTGCCACCGAAGGTAAACCGCCGTCCGGCTGCTGGGTCGTAAGCGTGAACGTAGGTCAAGCCCACGCTGACTTTATCGGTGGGTTCGATGGATAACTGCCCCATAATCGAGTAGTTACCGTTGAACAAACCTGCCCCTTGGGAGGGGTTGTTGCCGCCGCGAGCCAAGTAACCCGCTTGCAAGCCCACTTTGTCGTTGAATTGGTAGTTGAGACCGAGACCCTGTCCCCCCAAACCGATTCGGTAAATGGGGTTGCGCTCGGCAAAGCGAGAGAGAGCACCGTTGGCACCACCGCCGGCTTCTAAACCGGGGTTGAAGGTGGGGGCATAGAAGTGGTGTCCCCCCAAGCTAGCCATTGCCGTCACCCTCAGCTTGTCGCCCACGGGGAAGACGTAGTGAAGGCGATCGATGGTGATATCGTTGCCGTTCTGACCGTCGAAGGCGAAGCGTCCCTCGAAAGTGCCGATTTCGTCGGTGAAAGAGTTCCCGATATTACCGGCCGTCAGACGGGTGAAGAGTTTATCTTTCCCGGTAAAACTCGAGACCAACTGCAAGCGAACTCGATCGGCAAAAATCGTCTGGCTTTCGTCGTCACCACCGTCGGTGCCATCCCCACCAAAGCTATCGGCGAGAATAAATGCCACTTCCCCAACTAGTTTGGTGGTGGTGGAGAATTGGTTGGCTTCGAGTTCGGCGGTGCGGGCTTCGAGAGCATCCACTCGTCCCCGCAGGGTTGCCAGCTCGGCGGCGAATTCTTCTTGCAGTCTCCGAATGGCGGCGAGATCTTCAGGAGTTACCCCCCCCTCCACATCGCCGACTAAATTCAGGATTTGGTCGAGACAGGCGTTCAAACCGGCTGCAAACTCGTAGCGCGTGGTAGCGCGACTGCCGCGAAAGGTTCCGTCGGGATATCCGGCGATACAGCCGTAGCGTTCTACCAGGGATTGCAGAGCTTGGAAGGCCCAGTCCGTCGGTTGCACGTCCGACAGTTGCGAGACGGAGGTGACTTGAGATTGGCTTGGGGCTTGAGGGCGAGAAAGTTCCTCGACGGAAGGAACTTGGGATAGTTGCACCGGATCGGCATCGAACTGAGTTTCGAGGGCTTTCTCGGAAATCGCCGTCGTCTGGGCTAATCCTTTGGTTTGCAGGTTGGTGGCTTGTTTGGGGGCTGGGGCTTCTTTGGCGTTGGCTCCCGTCGGCGCGAGCAGTAGTGCTGCGGCCAGGACGATGGGATTAACGAATAAACGGGTGAAACGGGATTGATTCATGGATAGTATTCTCCTCACAATATGCCTCACTCTAGAAGAGTTTGGATAACGGTTTTGTATGCTGTTTCACAATGTCTCGCTCGAATGGCTCGCCAGAGATATTCCAGGGTCGAGGGCACTGCTCGGTCATACTAAGGCAAACTCTTGAAGTGCGGGCAGAAAGTTATTGTTTTCGTGGCTCGGACGGCTGAGTTTGACCAGCGCGAAGCGCTGTAAGGGAGTCAAATCCGCCCATTGCTCGATTTCTATGGTAACTCCTAGGGTTCGAGCTTTTGCCTGGAGGTTTGCGGGAAGGCGATCGCGCCTCGTCCATTCTGGGTGGGCTTCGACGGTTAGTTCTTTGGCTTCACCTCCAGTACGCTCTCGCACCAAACGACAGAGAAATTCTCGGTAAGCTTGAATTTCTGATTCCGTCTGGCAGGGCATTTCGACTAGGACTTGACGCTCGCCATCGTCGAACTGATGCCACTGGGTTAACTTTAGTTTAATGCCACAGGTGTCGAGTTTGAAGCGGACTTGCATGGGAATGCAGCGCAGAGATTCGACAAAATCGGCTTCAAATTGGAAAAACTCGATCGTTGCTCGGGCAGATTTCCCAGAAAGGAGAGGGTTAGATTGCGACATTTATTGAAAATATGTATCTAATATCTGTTCGATTTGTTACTTTTTACAACTTTAATCCGTTACATTCGATACTAAATTCTCAGAATTGTCTAGAATCAATAACGTAAGGGATGAACGGATTGAAAACGCGATCGCTTCGGGATAGGGGTATCAAGTGCGCGCTCGCCAGCTCGATCGGGTCATCGTTAGAAAGACAGGGATATATTTTGTTATGGCAACCCAACATCTTGCAGGTAACGCTGGAATTGCTCGTGAAAGTTTCGGTCGGGGATCGATCGTGATGGTGGTGCTCGCCTCCTTCGTACTCGGATTTATTCCCATCGTCTGGAGTTCGATGTTGATGGCATCGAATGCACAAGCCCCCACCGTTGCCGGTGAAGGAACCCTGTGGAGCGAACTGGGACGGTAACCGCTCTACCATTGCTTGAGCCGCATTTCGGGTCTGGCGCATTCTCATTATTTTAGTATTCCCTTGACTTAACGCGAATGTTGCTCCGCTGCTCTACGACGGAGTCAAGTTTAGAGTTTTCCTTGAGGAACTCAACTCGATCGTCCGCTAGACCTAAGCCACACGATTGTTGAACCGCACAGCGGAGTCTCGCACTCACCAGCGTGCTAACAGCCAACTGCAAACATCCGGACACCACAACCCTTCACGTGCTTGGCGATCTCTAAGAGATCTACGGTTCCGGCAAATTGCTGGTGCTTGATAGCAGACTGCAATCAAATGTTGAATGCGGCTCTCGAACCGGGTGCGATCGTTTTGGAGGCGATCGCGCATTCTAAATATTTCTTTATTTTTATTTAAGCTTGTCCTGCTTTAAACGGGGGAAGCTTGTTTTGACGTGCATTTATCGTCATTTGTTAAGATTTCCTGAAAATTATTTCTTCACCTCCAAAACAAATAGTAAATTTTGATACATCTCATAAGATAGAAGTATGCATTAAAAACTGCGGTTGCTGAAGCACTTAAAGCCACCGCTTGGGAATTTAACAACAGGAATCTAAATTTAAGATGAATACACCGAAATTTCGCAACCCCAACTCCTCCCAACCGAGCCGGGAGTGTGAGGAAAATCCGATCGAACTCGTCGTTTCGGTGGTTTTAACCTCCTTTGCCGTAGGCTTGATTCCCGTCATGTGCGCTTCCACGATGCCACCCCAAGGGGAAATCGCACCGGTTTTAGGAGAAGCCACCCTCTGGCATCAAGCAGGGTTCGAGCGTTAGTTAATTTATTCCTGAAGATATACCTCCCACTTCGAGGGGTTGGTTAAGATGGATGTATAGGCACGCAAGCGTGTTTTTGAAACTTTAGATAAGAGAGGCTTATTTTTGGCCTCGCTTTTTGACTCACACATCAAACCAACACATCAATATTGGACAGGGAGATCGTGATGAATTATCGCTCTGGGAATTCGGAAAACAATCGTTACGAAAGCATCTTGTTAATTGCGAGTACGGTTTTTGCCTCCTTTTACTTAGGATTTATTCCCATGACCCACACCGCCGAACGATCGGGGGAAATTCCCAAAATTATGGGTGAAGCCTACTTGTGGAAGTAACATCCTCACCCAACTTATCCAACGGCAGTCGGTTCGAGGGTTTCCACCGGCGGGAGTTCGCTGGCGAAGGGACTGGCTAATGGCAGCAGTTGCACGGCGCAAGCCTTCAACTCCGGTTCCAGAGAAATCGGACAAACCTCGGGGTGAGTCAGAGCATTCGCTTCGGAATTTTCGGCCCACAGTGCCCCCCAATGCATGGGAACGAAGACCGTCCCCGGCGCGATCGCTTTGGTGATTTTGGTTCGGAAATTCCCCTCTCCCCGGCGCGATCGCACTTTCATCCACGTACCGTTATTGATGTCCAACTTCTCGGCATCGCGGGGATGAATCTCGATAAAGGGATAGGGGTGCTTTTTGGTAATTTTCTCGATCCGTCCCGTGCGGGTTTGGGTATGCCAATGTTCGTAAACCCGTCCCGTCGTGAGGACGAACGGAAACTCTGCATCGGCAGGTTCGGCCAATCCCTTCGAGTGATAGGCCGCAAATTTAGCCCGTTTATCTGGGGTCGCAAACTTGAAGTCGGTATACAACCGCTTCGAAGCGTTTTTCACCTCCTCCTCGGGCATTCCCTCCGGACAAGGCCATTGAATCGGCCCCAAGTCCGCCAGTCGTTGGTGACTCAACCCGGTCATATCGCAAAGGCGATCGCGCGTTAGTCCCACGAATTCGGCATAAACGTCAGCGGAGTCGCGCCAGGGGAAATATTCCCCAAAGCCCAATCGCCGTCCCACTTCCGCGAAAATTTCCCAGTCCGCTTTAGCAACGCCAGGGGGATCGCGAAAAGCTTGGCAATAGGTGACCACTCGTTCCGAATTGGTCATAATCCCCGTCTTTTCCCCCCACTGGGCCGCAGGCAGCACCATGTGGGCGTAGGCCGTCGTTTCCGTCGGGTAGTAGGCATCCTGCACCACCGTAAACGGGGACTTGCGCAACGCCGCCTTCGTCCGTTCGATATCCGGCATACTCACCGCCGGATTCGTCGCCGCCACCCAAAACACCTTCACCTCTTCCGTTTCCAGCCCCAGAATCATATCCCAAGCCGCCAGACCGGGATTGGGATCGATCGGGCCGGGGAGTTTCCAGTGGGCTTCCACCTCCTGACGGTGTTGGGGATTTTGCACCACCCGATATCCCGGCAGAATGTGAGCGAGTCCCCCCGCTTCCCGTCCTCCCATGGCATTAGGCTGTCCGGTGAGAGAAAACGGTCCGGCCCCCGGCTTGCCGATGTTGCGGGTCATCAGGTGGAGATTGATGATGGTGCGCACCTTCGCCGTTCCTTCCGAAGACTGGTTCACCCCCATCGACCATAAGGAAAGAACCCGCTTCGACTCAGCCCAGTAGCGGGCGGCTTTTTCCAAGTCGTCGAGGCGAATGCCGCACTTGCGGGCGACGAGTTCTGGCGGATAGTGACTGATAACTTCGGCGTAGGCGGGGAAATTTTGCGTGGCTTCTTCAATGAAGAGCGTATCGATTTTCCCCCAGCGCATCAGCAGGTGGGCAATACCGTTGAGTAAATCGATATCGGTACCGGGATGAATCGCCAAATGGAGGTCGGCTGCATCCGCTGTGGGGGTTTTGCGGGGATCGACCACAATCATCTTCACGTTGCGGTTCTTTTTGTGGTGCTTGCGCAGGCGATTGAAAACGATCGGGTGGCATTCGGCGGTATTGGTACCAATCAAAAAGGCGCAATCGGTTTCTTCGAGGTCGTCGTAGCAACAGGGCGGTCCGTCGGAACCGAAACTCTGAATGTATCCCGCCACGGCTGAAGACATGCACAGCCGGGAATTCGCATCGAAATTATTG
Source organism: Zarconia sp. (assembly GCF_057467645.1). NCBI lineage: Bacteria > Bacillati > Cyanobacteriota > Cyanophyceae > Oscillatoriales > Zarconia > Zarconia sp. Next base: position 8,377 of record NZ_JBRJXU010000008.1, on the reverse strand, counting down.
GTTCCCAAACAGCCTTTGAGCAGCTTCTGGGCCGTATAGTAATCTTCTGTTTGAAATTGCCCGGACCCGTACATGCAAATCGATTTGGGGCCGTGCATAAACCGTGCGGCTTGGATGCGATCGACAATCCGATCGAATGCCTCGTCCCAACTCACCTGACGAAAGGGTTCGTCGAGGGAGTCCCGCATCATGGGGTATTTCAAGCGATCTTTATCCAGGGCTTCCGCAATGGTTCCGCCTTTGACGCACACCATCCCCTGACTGGAGGGATGAGATCTGTCACCTTTAACTTTCCAAATGGGGTTACCTTCTTTATCTCGGTTCGTCGGTTTACCGGGTTGGGCGGGGGGAGCGACCTCCAAACCACAACCCACACCACAATACGGACAAAGTGTCTTGGTAGATTGTGTCATAGCCCTTACCTCCTAGAAGTGCGATCGCGTCTAAGTTACGATTGATTTCCAAAAGTCGATTTCGATGACCCAAAAAATTTTAGATTTTAGATTTTAGATTTTTGCTGAGTGTGGAGTTGAAACTCGAACCCCCAATCAGCCCGCTCTTTTTTCCGATGACCTTACCCCAGTCAGAGTTTGACTTGCATCGGGGACGATCGTCGAATCGTTTTCCTCAGTTGGGTGTCCCCAAACGTTTTCTTAAAAAAGAGGGGAAGGGCCGGGGCGTGGGCCCCAATTCCTTCCACCATCTTGACGATTAACCGTTGAAGCTTAGGGAGTTGCAATCCAAATAAAGTACCTGTCAAATCGAGGGTGTCGAGTTGTTGAATCGGTAGCTTTATCCATCTGCACCTCCGAGGGGACGAAATTATTCGAGATTATTCGAGCGCTTCGTTGGCCATCGCACCCATTGCTTGAGCTTCCGTTGCCTCTTCTCCTTCATGGAACTCGGCAAACGAGCCTTTGGGTTCTTTGAGGACGAAGAAACAGAGGAAGGCAACCACCAGTGCGGCCGTACCCATCATCCAGAAGAAGTACTGGTTGGCTTGGGCAATCACCGCCGGGGTGACTTCGCCGCCACCAGCAAGCCATCCGGGAAGCAAGCTGAAGATGGTGAGGTAGGCCACCGCGCCGACGTTACCGTAAGCGCCCACGTTTCCAGCCACCTGACCGGTAATCCGACGCTTGATGAGGGGGACGATGGCAAAGGTCGAACCTTCACCGGCTTGGACGAAGAAGGAGCAAGCCATGGTCAGCAGCACCGCACCCGGCAACCACCAGCCACCGTTCACGGTACCCATGAGCATATAGCCGATACCCATGCAGAAGGTGAGTGCGCCCATGGTCAGTTTGCGACTGCCGAGTTTATCGGAAATCAGACCGCCACCGGGACGAGACATCAAGTTCATGAAGGCATAGCTAGAGGCAATCATCCCCGCTTGGGCTTTACCCAACTCGAAGGTTCCTTCAAAGAAGGCCGGCAGCATGGAGACAACAGCAAGTTCGGAACCGAAGTTAACGATGTAGGTGAGTTCGAGAATGGCAACTTGAGAGAAACTGTAACGTTCTTCAGGGGGATAGCGTTTTTTGCCGAGCACTAAATCTTTGTTGACTTGCCAGCAACCGAAAGCTTGGAACAGGTACAGACCGACAAGGAAACCCCAGACGATATACATGGTGGAGATGCCGTAGAAGCCGACTTTCGTCAAGCGCCAGGCGAGCAACATCAGGATTCCCGTCAGAGGCACGTTCATCAGCATCAAGAACCAGAAGTCGCCCTTGGTGGTGACTTCGATACCGCTAGCTTTCGCCGGACGCTGGTAGACTTTGCCAGGAGGCGTATCTTGGACGTTGAAGTAATAGATAACGCTGTAAACCGCTGCGATAACTCCAGTTAGGGCGATCGCCGCGCGCCAGTTAAGCAGGGCTTCACCGGTGGTGGGGTCGGGGGCACCGAAAGCAAACCAGCCGGCAACGGTGGCCAGGGTGAAGGCGGAGAAGGCGGAACCGAAGTTACCCCAACCACCGTAAATCCCTTCGGCCAGACCGATTTCCTTGGGCGGGAACCACTCGGCTGTCATCCGGATGCCGATCACGAATCCCGCGCCGACGATGCTCAGGGCCAGACGGGCAATCACCAATTGGGTGAAGTTCTGGGCCGCAGCAAACGCCAGACAGGGAAGGGCGGCGTAACCTAACAGTAGAGTGTAGGTAATCCGAGGCCCGAAGCGATCGAGCAGCATCCCGATAATGACTCGGGCGGGAACCGTCAGGGCGACGTTACAAATAGCAATGGTCCGAATTTGACCGACTTCCAAGCCGAAATCCGCTCTCACGGAGGTGGCTAGAGGGGCCAGGTTGAACCAAATAACGAAAGACAGGAAGAAGGCAAACCAGGTCAAATGCAGGATTCGATATCGACCCTGGTTAAATTTGAGAAAAACGTCAGCAATCATTGTGTTGTGTGAATTGGGATAGGGGTATTTGTGCTGTCGGTCATCGGCGATCGAGGGCGATCGCGCGCTCGGGCGCTATGTTCGGGCATTACAAGTCCACCACCACGCGACCGACGGGACGGGCGCTGCAGGTGAGAACGTATCCCGCTTTACGATCTTCATCGCTCAGGGCGGCTGGGGTCTCGTCGTACTTAACGTCTCCTTCTACGAGTTTTGAAGTGCAAGTTCCGCAGGTTCCCGCGCGACAGCTGCTATCGGCTTCGATACCGGTGGCTTCGGCCACATCGAGGATGAGGTCGTCTTCGGTGCAGGTAACTTCTTTACCGGATTTGCGGAAATAAACCGTTGCCGGGGCTGCTGGGGCACTGCCGTTGGTGGATGTTTCCTCGGCGGTGGTTTCGGGATTTCCCAGAACGATACCGTCTTTGGGGGTGGCCCCGAAGTTCTCAACGAGCAAATTCTGTAACGTGAATTTGAGTTCGTCGCAGGGCACGGCTTTCATCACCCGTTCGCCCAATTTGGCATCTTTACCGACGGTGCCGCCCATGAAGATATCCACCGCTTCTACGGTTTTGCCGTTCTTGCGGGTTTTGGTGCCCATCATGCCGATATCGGCGACTTGGGGCTGACCGCAGGAATTGGGGCATCCCGTCCAGTGCATGCGCACTTTGTTGGGAACGTTCAATTCCTCAGCCAATTCTCGAGCCAGTCCCAGAGCGCGCTGTTTGGTTTCCACCAGGGCAAATTTGCAGAACTGGGCGCCGGTGCAAGAAACTAACTCTCGCACCAGGGGAGCGGGGTCGGTGGAAAACTGCTCTAAGAGGGGTTCTTGGAGCAATGCATCGAGGCGATCGTCGGGGATGTTGATAATTAAAGCGTTTTGTTCGACGGTGAGGCGAATTTCCCCACTGCCGTAAACCTCGGCAACCCTAGCAAGAGCGAACATTTCATCGGCGTGCAACCGACCGACAGGAACGTGCAAACCCACGTAGTTCAAACCGTCTTGCTTTTGAGGGAAGACGCCGATATGGTCGCGCTTGTCCCACTCGATTTCGTCTTTTTCGGCGGCCGGTTGCAGGGTTTGACCGAGTTCTTTTTCAACGGCGGCGCGGAATTTGTCCATGCCCCACTCGTCAATGAGCCACATCATCCGGGACTTCTGGCGGTTGGCGCGCGAGCCGAAATCGCGATACACCCGCAGGATGGCCAAACTCAAGTCGACGACGATTTGACCGGGTTCGACCCAGGCATTCATGGGTACGGCGGCCGCGCAACGCTTGGCGGAGAAGAAACCACCCACGAGGACGTTGAATCCGAGAACGCCATCTTTATATGCGGGGACGAAGGCGATATCGTTAATTTCTGCGTGGACTGAGTTATCCCGTCCGCCGGCAATGGCAATGTTGAATTTGCGCGGCAGGTTCGTGAATTCGGGGTTGCCTTCACCGCTGTTGGTAATCGCATCCTGAGTTCGTTGCACTAAGTCGCGAGTGTCGATTAACTCGGCTTTGTCGATACCCGCCACTGGCGAACCGGTGATGTTGCGCACGTTGTCCATTCCCGACTGGATGCTGGTCAAACCGGCTCTGTCGAGACGCTCGAAAATATCGGGAATATCTTCGAGGCGGACTCCCCGCAGTTGGATGTTTTGGCGGGTGGTAATGTCGGCACTGCCATCTTCACCGTAACGCCCGACGATGGTGCCTAACACTTGCATCTGTTCGCTGGTGATGACCCCATTGGGCATCCGCAAGCGCAACATGAATTTACCCGGCGTGACGGGTCTAAAGAAGATTCCCAACCATTTCAGGCGCTGGGTGAGGTCAGTTTCATCGACGGCTTCCCAGCCAATTTGGGCGAAATGTTCCAGTTCGGATTTGACGAGCAAGCCATCTTTGTCCGCTTTGAAGCGCTCGAATTTATTCAGTTTAGGTTTATTTTGTTGAGGAGGCGCTGGGGTCGCTGGTGTCATAACAGTATATCTTCGGTCATCTCTGCTTATATAACGGTGAGTGGGAAAATCCCGCAGTCGCGCGCCCGAAGGTTTGCGGTTTTCAAATTTATCTCGAAATAAATTATTTGAGTCAATATGAATAGCGACGCGATAAGTACGCTTATACTTTTTGGGGTTGACCCTTTTGTTTGGATCGACCCTCCTCGTCTCGAATTCTCCTTGGAATCCTACGAGTCATGTTAGGGGTTAGGTTACGAAGATTAAACGACAAGTTTCGTATATTTTGTTACAGAACACGCCGATTTTGTAGAAGAATGCATTGATTTTATGCGCTTCGCGAATAGCAAGCCCGAAGGATTTTTGCGATTGGAGGGTTAAGAATCTGCCGCCATCTGGAATTTTGACCGATGCCACATCCGAGTGACAGCAGCAAAACTCGTTGGGTTTTCACTTGTGGAATTTCGACGATCGCACCCAAAATCCAATTCGATTCGATCGATAGAAAATTGGCAAAGAGTCGATCGAGCTAAAGCTAAGATTGACTCTTCCCAAATGATTGCTAGCTCTAAGATTAGAAGTGGAGTAATGTCAATGCCATACCCATGAGAATTGGGTTTCGATCGTGACGAATCTCTAATGTTTTGACTTTCGCCGTTAACCATTTTTTTGCTAGAACGAGGACGTCGATCGAGCAAAGTAAACACCAAATTATTTTTCTGAGCGAACAGAAAAAAGCGTTAACTTCGTCACTTTATAAAAATTTTATGTCACTCGGTTGAAGCTTACTGAAGTTTAAAATAATTCCCTGTATCCCTTGTTACAAAACTGCAAAAACAGAGTTCTGGCTCGTCTAGAATCTGCTTAACGTTAGTTCGGGATAACAGTTTCCGGTGAGGATGGGGTGTGGGGTGTGTTTTTTTCAAGAGCTTTCTCTCCAACCGCGATCGCCTGCAACGCCAGCTTCCCCTGCTCGCTTTACGGTGAATTATATAGCGCTACGCAAATGTGTTAGGACATCTACAAAATCTACAAGCTATAAATAGCAAGGTTTTGACTGAGGGCTGAATGCTGATAGCGCGTGGGCTTACTGCTATAAGTATTCAACCGAACTTGATATTCCCCCCATTCCCCATTCCCCATTCCCCACCCTCTCCGGAAACAGTCTTATCCAAAACTGAGGTTAAGATGGCGATTCCGTATTGTTATCGAGAAAAGTTTGGGTCAAATAATAGATCGTATCGAAGTGCCAATCCTCCACCAGTTGTTCGAGTTGCCGTTGGAATTGACGGTGCGTGGGAGGGATTTCGGCGATCGCGCGGCTGACTTGTTCCTGTTCGAGAGTTCCGGCCAAAAAGTTGAGTCGATCGACCCACTCTCGGGGCATTACCCCAAAGGACTCCGGAACGATCGCTCGCACCTCGGCTTCCGAACGATCGCCGGTGGGTATCGTCTCTTCGTAAAGGTAACGGACCCCCAGTTGGCGGGCGATTTTCTCCAACAGGTTTTGCTGGCGCACGGGTTTGGTGGCGAAATCGTCGCAGCCGGCGGAGAGGAGTAAATTTTTATCGGCATCGAAGGCACTGGCGGTGAGGGCAATAATGGCAACGGCATGACCGGCGACGCTGCTGCGAATGCGCCGCACCGCTTCGTAACCGTCCATCACCGGCATGCGCATATCCATCAAAATTAAATGAGGATGGTGTTGTTCCCACAGTTCGATCGCCTCTCGTCCGTGTTCCGCTTCCAGGGTCTCGAACCCCACCCGTTGCAAAATTTGCACCAGCAGGTGGCGGTTTTCCCAACGGTCTTCGGCAATCAGGATGCGATAGGGGGGTTGGTCGGGGGCCACGCCGAGTATGCGCCGGGAGATCGACGGTCTTTCACCCTCGCCACTGTCCTCAAGCGCTTGCAGCGGCAGGTGGCAGCGAACCATCGTCCCCACCCCGACGGTACTGTCAATGTGGATGCGCCCCCCCATCAGTTCGATAAAATGGCGACAAATGGACAGTCCCAGTCCCGTTCCTTCCGCTGAATGCCGTCCCGCCGTGCCGCGATCGAAGGCATCGAAAATCTGCTCCAATTCCTGGGGGTCGATGCCGCAGCCGGTATCTTGCACTTCCAAATGTAAAACCTGTGCCGGGGAGCCTTCTCCTTCGAGGGACTCGCACTCCTCACTGATGGAGACCCGCAGGGTGACGCGGCCGGATTCGGTATATTTGACGGCATTTCCGAGCAAGTTAATCAAAATCTGGCGCAGCTTGGCTTCGTCGGTTTCGATGGTAACCGGCACTTGGGGAGCCATTTCCAGGGTGAAGGTTAAGGCTTTGCAACTGGCTTTGACTTGCAACATCTCCATCGCCGTGGCAATGAGCTGGTGGAGGTTGACGGGGTTTAAGATGAGTTCGACTTTACCCGCTTCGATTTTGGCTAAATCGAGAATATCGTTAATCAGGGAGAGTAAATGCTCGCCACTGCGGAGAATCGTATTGAGATGTTGGTGCTGTTCCTCACCGAGTTGGGTTTCCCCGGCGAGAATTTCGCTGAAGCCGAGAATGACGTTGAGGGGGGTGCGCAGTTCGTGACTCATGGTGGCGAGGAACTCGCTTTTGGCGCTGTTGGCGGCTTCGGCAACTTCTTTGGCTTCTTGCAACTGCTGTTCGGTGAGTTTGCGTTCGGTCAGATCCTGGACCGTTCCGATCAGATGAGTGACTTTGCCGGAACTATCGCACAGGGGTTCCCCGCGAATGGAGGTATAAACCCAGGCGCCATCGGGTCGATGAATGCGACATTCGAGTTCGTAGGGGGTCGTGGTTTCGATCGCCATTTCTACTACCCGATCGTAATTGCGGCGATCGTCAGGGTGCAAAAATTGCGAGAAGCTAGCGTGGGTTTGGGTGTCAGCGGCAGGGAATAACCCAAAAATGCGACGGGTTTCATCGGAACAGGTGATGCGATCGGATTTCAGTTCGAATTCCCAACTCCCCAGTTTGCCAATCCGTTGAGCGGTTTTGAGATGGATTTCGCGCTTGCGCAAGGTCTCCTCGGCGGATACGCGAGCGCTAATATCAATATGGCAGCCGATCGCCCGTCGGGGATTGCCGTCTGCGTCCCATTCGATGACCCGTCCCGCGCAAATCACCCACATCGTCGACCCATCGCGACGGCAATAGCGAATTTCGTTGTAGAAGGGAACTCGACCGCGGCTGGTGACGTGGCGATCGAAACCGTTGAGGACTTTGGGTAAATCTTCGGGGAAGATCCGATCTTGCCAACTTTTGGGGGTATGGGGGTCGGCGCGATTTTCGTAACCGAGCATCCGCTTTAAACCCGGAGAGAGGTATTCTTGCTCCTTGGCAATATCCCAATCCCAATATCCGGCTAAAATCGTGTCGAGTATGGTTTCGAGCAAGCGCAACTCTTGGCGAACTCGCTCGACTTTCAGGCGTTCCGCTTCGGCTTGAATGGTTTTGAGGTCGTCAATATCGATAAATGTAATCACCACCCCATCTAAGCGTCCGTCTTCGAGTAGGTAGGGATTGATGCGCATCAATAGATAAAAATCGTCTTTAATGAGTTTGACTTCTCGATCGATAATTTCTTGACGATCGATGGTTTCTCGAATCAGTTCGATCAGATTCGGGCAGTCGAGATTGTGGGTGATGTGCTCTAAGGGGCGATCGATATCGGTTTCTACGAGGTTGATGACAACGGTTGCGGCCGGGGTGAATTTACGGATTTTTAAGTGGCGATCGAGAAATACCACCCCAATAGAGGTACTGCGCAACAGGTTATCGATATCGTTGTTGAGTTCCGTGAGTTCTTCGATTTTCGATTGGTATTCGGCGTTAACGGTGTAGAGTTCTTCGTTGACAGAATGGAGTTCTTCGTTGGTACTTTGCAACTCCTCGTTGGAGGCAATGAGTTCTTCGTTGGTGGCCTGTTGTTCTTCGTTGGTGGTTTCGAGTTCTTCGATCACCGCTTGGAGGTTTTCGCGGGTTTGTTGGAGTTCGTAT